>NZ_JBFTSN010000032.1:0-34567 GCF_056400045.1 Paenibacillus sp. 01L418 | reverse complement strand
CACCAACACCAACACCAACACCAACACCAACACCAACACCAACACCAACACCAACACCAACACCAACATCAACACCAATATCAACATCATCACCAACATCAACGCCATCGCCAATGCCTCCAGTTACTCCAACTGATGAGTTGAAGTTTTCCGATATCGCTGGACACTGGGCCGAAGAGCGAATCCAGCAAGCTGCACGCCAAGGGATCGTAACTGGTTATTCAGATCAAACATTCAAACCGAATGGGGCGATTACACGTGCTGAATTTACAGTCATGTTAATGAACGCCCTCAAATCGACAGGAGGCGGCGTAGCGCTCAACTTTAGTGATAACGACAAGATTGGTGCTTGGGCACAACATGCGGTAGCTCAGTCTGTAGCTGCAGGGATCGTGGCCGGCTATAACGATGGAACATTCCGTCCAACCRCTAACATCACACGTTCGGAACTGGCGGTAATGATTGCTCGGGCATATGGAGCCAGACTGGCAACCGTAGATTCTACAGGTTTTGTAGATGATAAGGATATTCCGGCATGGGCAAAGCCAGCTATTCTAGCAGTTAGAGAAGAGGGAATTGTTGCGGGCATTGGAAATAACGTGTTTGCGCCTAGTGCAACTGCTACGAGAGCAGAAGCAATCACAATGATTATGAATTTGCTAAAGGTGAAATGAGGACCAACTGACAGGTCATAACAGAATCGAAAGCTGCCGTGGCGACAGACGATGCTAAGCTGCGTCGTTGGGAGAATCTCGTTGTCTGTACATGCCCAACGTTCTCTCCTTGAAACCATTTTCATACAACAGTTGACAGCTGGAGTGATTGGAGTTCTGTGGAGGGGAATCCTTTTGCGGTGGGGGACGAAGCAAACCCAAGGAAGGTATAACAGTAACTTAACGACAAATAAGCCGCCATGTAGCCCGAGGGTCATGGCGGCTTTTTGTATATATCCGAATTCAACCTCAAGTCAATAACGCCGAACTGACAGCTGCCTTGAAAGTACTTACGTAATTATAGGAAAGTAACCTTGATTACATCCCTGCCGATAAGAGTCCCCCAATTGTCATAAACCAATGCGGTAATATTGTAAGTTCCGCCTGCCAGCACGAGCTTCGTATTGTTTGTTAACGTATGATGAATGTCGTATCCGCTGGACGGCACGTTGAGCATGCCCGAATAGTAGGTCCTAGATCCGTTATTCATCTCCTGAATGAGGAACATCACTATGTTGATTGTATACCTTGGTGGTGTATTTTTAATGGTTCGAAGGTCAACACGAAGTCAATTACCAACTTCAAAAAGTATTTACATCGTGTAGATTGTCTTCATTTATGCAGTATTACAATTTTTTGAAATACTCGACCAAAGAGTTACATTGAATCAACAAATGAAAGTTGTTAAGGGAAATTCAACAAAAATTCAACATTTAGATTTGAATATTAATTGCGGTGAACCGTATCACAAATAGGGCGAAAACAGCCTGCGAAATATCAATATCGTCGAATGACATGCTTTGTTCATTCTTTTTTTTATCCGAATTGAATAACTAAAATTATCCAAGTAGGTATTGCTATATAATAGACATAAAGACCTCTCTCTCGTCCGTTTCTCTGCTATGTTAACTGTGGTAAGTTATGGAAAGGTCTTTACTAAATGTCTTAAAAGAAAATGACTAGGGGAGAATACTTCTTGGAAACTCACTCATCCAAATATCAAATGAAAAAGAGCTATATTATATTATTGCTAGTGTTGATATTAGTTGTTTTAACCGGTTTGCGCATTTTATGGATGGGAACGTTTCATAATTCCAAACAGGCGTCAATTTATAATGGGCAATTCGATTTGCGCAATTGGAATGCAGAAGATGGTAGTATTCTCTTACTTGATGGGGAATGGGAGTTCTATCCCTCGCAATGGTTAATAGAGGGTAGTCGGAAACAATTGTTAGGTGATAATGCGCCAATGCATATTCAGGTACCGGGAGGATGGAGTGAAGCTTTGCATGCTGACAAGCCATCTCCATACGGGTATGGTTCTTATCGATTGCGTCTTTATGTAGACCCGGCAAAGAACCTTAATTACAGTATTCGTGTACCCAGCGTACGCACTGCATCAGAATTATATGTAAACGGTCGATTGCTTACTAAATCCGGACAGGTGGCGACAACAAAGGATGATTATATTTCGAAGGACCTACCTTATTCTACAACCTTTACAGCAGACGAAAACGGTGTAATCGAACTCGTCATTCAGGCGGCAAATTATGTGGATGGTCGAAGCGGGGGCATTGTCCGATCCATTAAATTTGGTTCAGAAGAAGCCATTGCCAAAGAGATGAAAGCTTCCGTTTCTATGCAGCTTTTGGCAGCGATTATATTCATTATGCATGCAGTCTATGCACTTATTTTGTATTTACTAGGAAATAAGGAAATGAAGCTGCTTTATTTCAGTTTGCTTGCAATATGTGTAACGATCACGAGTGTATTTAGTGTTGATGAGAAGTTGTTCCACCAGTTATTTTATATTGGAAGTGTTTGGGATTTTCGGATAACGAACATTGCTCTCATTATGGCAGCCTATGCTTTGCTCCAGTGTACGAATCATCGCGAGCTTCCTTATTGGCGTAGGATGTACCCTGTCTATAAAGTAATGAATCTAGGGACTGTCGGCATCACTTTGTTTTTAGATCCATCTCAAGTGATTATGCTCTTTCCGGTTTATTATCTATTAATTGGTATTGCTGCAGTTATCACGTTGATTACAATGTTTAAAAAAGTAATCACAGGTTTAAAGAGCAATCTTTTACTGCTTTTCTCTTTACTTGCGTTGATGAACCATTCTCTTTGGTCGTTTATCTTGATAGATAGCAGTTTGAGTCTTGTCTACTATCCGTTCGATATGATTATTGCGATGGGTTGTTTAGCCTCTGAATGGTTTAAGGGATACTTTATCATGCATTCGAACACCAAAGAGCTTGCTGCAACCTTGCAAAGAATGAATGACCATAAGGATCAATTTCTGGCAAACACATCGCATGAATTTAAAAATCCGCTGCATAGCATGCTTAACATGTCACAATCCGTTTTAAAAAGGGAACAGCATTTATTGCAGGAACGGAGCATTAAGGAGCTTGAAACGGTATTATCCGTAGGACGTCGGTTGACATTGATATTGAACGATTTGATTGATGTGATGAGTTTACGGGAAGGCAATCCGCGTCTTCAGAAAAGAGCCGTATTTATCCAGTCAATCGTGACCGGAGTAATGAATATGCTGCAATTTAATACAGAAGTAAAGTCTGTCCAAATTGCAAATCAAATTTCGGAAGATTTCCCTCCAGTAATTGCGGATGAGAATAGGGTGATCCAAATCGTGTTCAATTTACTTCATAATGCTGTGAAATATACGAATGATGGGGTTGTTTCGATTCAAGCTTTTGCAAAGGATGGACGAGCTTATATCGTTATTACCGATACGGGAATCGGAATGGACGAGGACATGCTTAAGCGCCTATTCCGCCCATACGAGCAAGCGAGCGCGAGTGAGACCATGATTGAAGGTGGCTTTGGGTTAGGTTTAAGTATAAGCAAGCAACTGGTTGAGCTTCATGGAGGTGCGTTAGATGTGTCCTCTGCTTTAGGAGAAGGCTCAACATTTACGTTTTCATTAAAGCTAGCAGACTTGAAAGCGGAAGAAGAAAATGATGTATCCAACTCATTCAAACCGTATACATTACAATCTATGGCGATTCAAGAAATTGCCTCCTCGGTCGATTTGGACAAAGTGGGAATTCCGGAAGCTGCGAAACAACCAACTTTATTAAAAATGGATCACGATCGTCCGCACCTATTAATTGTTGATGATGATCCTATCAATCTTCAAGTGCTTGAATCCATACTACCGCCAGACGAATATGAGGTAACGATGGCAACGAGCGGTAAAGAAGCGTTGGCTTTACTGGATACAAAGGAATGGGATCTGGTCATCTCCGATATCATGATGCCACAGATGTCCGGTTATGAGCTGACGCGTTTGATCCGCGAGCGGTTTACACTCACGGAGCTCCCTGTATTGCTCCTTACCGCAAGAAGCCAACCGAAAGACATTCAGAGCGGTTTTATTGCGGGGGCTAACGATTATGTGACGAAGCCAGTGGAAGCAATAGAAATAAAATCGCGAATCGAGGCGCTAACTACGATTAAACATTCTGTTCGGGAACAACTGCGATTAGAAGCTGCATGGCTGCAAGCGCAAATCCAGCCTCATTTTTTATTTAATGCGTTGAATGCTGTAACAGCTCTAAGCGATATTAATTTGGATAAGATGCGCAATTTGCTCAATGAGTTCAGCAATTATCTGAGGAATAAATTTAAATTTCAAAATATGGATGGGCTTGTTCCGATCGAAGAGGAGCTAAGTCTGGTGCGTTCTTATCTATATATTGAAAAGGTTCGGTTTGAAGAAAGGTTACAGGTTATTTGGGAGATAGATGGCTGCGAGGAAATAAAAGTCCCATTTATTACGATCCAGCCTCTCGTTGAAAATGCGATAATACATGGTGTTATGAAGCGCATTCGTGGGGGAAAGGTTTTTATTCGGACTTCTGTCTATGAGACGCATGTAGAGATAACCGTTGAAGACGATGGGGTTGGAATGGACGAAGTTCAATTGCAACGAATATTAGAAAGAAAAGTAAATAGTTGTTCAGGTGTCGGATTGATAAATACGGATCAGCGATTAAAACGGCACTTCGGAACAGGACTTCATATCAAAAGTACGTTAGGTATAGGGACAAAGGTAACTTTTCATGTATATAACAGGTTGAATAGCGGGGATAAAGCTAGTCTAAGTGATAAATAAGTGATTTAAAGAGGAGCATCCTTGGCTGCTTCTTTAGTAATGTTCGCCGATAGGTCCGTTAAGCTGAACCGTATCATAAGTAACGGCAAGTTTTGATTGTACAACATGGAACTTTGACCCTCAAGGGATGGGAATACAAATCAATTGTAGTTGATTGTAAACAGTGTTACTCTAACAAAGGTAAACTCAAAATCTATGTTTTGCAATAAATCTAATAATAGTCACTATTTTAGTTATAAGAAAGGTAATACTATGATAAAAGTTGATAACTTATCCTTCTCATTTCCGCAAAAAGAACTATATAATAACATTTCATTTACGTTAGAAGAGGCACAACATTGCGCTTTTATAGGAACAAGTGGCAGTGGGAAAAGTACATTGATAGATATACTGATGGATCCAGAAAGATATATTTTCGAGGGCAAGTTAGAAATAGACCCGACTTGTAAAATTGGTCATGTAAGTCAATTCTCACAACTAGACAAAACGAAAGAAACAACAGTTTTTGAATATATAGGGGAAAAATTTATTAAGATACAAAATGAAATAACATCTATTTGTACTGAAATGGAAACATCATCGGATATTGATTCGTTATTAGAACAGTATCAATTAGCTTTAGACGCATTTGATGCAATCGGTGGGGATGATTTTGAAAGCAACATTAATAAGAAACTAAATCAAGCAAACCTCATGAAGCTAAAAGATATTAGGGTATCTGACCTGAGTGGTGGAGAATTCAAACTTATTCAAGTGATGAAGGAAATGCTTAATAGTCCAGACTTAATGATTATGGACGAACCAGATGTATTTTTWGACTTTGAAAACCTAAATGCGCTTAAAAATCTTATTAATTCTCACAAGGGAATACTGCTAGTTGTTACGCACAACCGATATCTATTGAATCATTGTTTCAACAAAATTATACACCTTGAAAACACGGAAATCCAAGAGTTTGATGGGCGATATATTGATTATAACTTCTCATTACTTCAGACTAAAGTTGAGTTGCAAGAACTCGCAATCGCTGATGATGAAGAAATTAAGAGAAACGATAAAACAATCGTTAATCTTAGAGTTATCGCAACGTATAATTCACATGCATCTAGAGGGAAAGCGTTAAAAGCTAGAGTTAGGTTTCAAGAAAGATTGGAAACGCGTAGAATTAAAATGCCATTTGTTGATATTAAGCAACCGAATATTAGTTTTGGTATTGATAATGAAATGGAAGACACCATTGTTGTAAATGTTAATCATTATAGTGTTGCCTTTGATGAGTTGCTTTTAGACAATGTTAACTTTGAGATAAAATCGACAGATAAAGTAGCCATTATTGGTGCGAACGGTACCGGGAAAACGACTTTACTCCGAGATATCTTTAAAAATAATGATGAATCAATTGAAATAAATGCTGATGTTAAAGTGGCTTATTTAAGTCAGATTCAAGGCGAAATGCTAAAGGATTCTAATACCATACTAGAAGAATTCATCGATGCTGGGTTTAAAACGTATGATGAGGTTAGATCGTATCTTTCAAACTATGGTTTTGAAGGAGAAATCGTTAATCAAAAGATAGAAGCTTTATCTGGTGGAGAAAAAAACTTGCTTCAATTAGCTAAAGTTTCAGCCAGTAAAGCAAACGTATTGCTTCTTGATGAACCGACAAGCCATTTAGACACCTATACACAAATCGCACTGGAGAAAGCCATTGAAGACTATAAAGGCGCGATTCTCATGATTTCTCACGATTTCTATACTGTTGTAAATGGTATGGATTATGTTTTAATCATTGACGATATGTCGATTAGAAAAATGAGTATGCCAGAATTTAGACAGATGATTTATGCTAGTCATTTTGATAAAGGCTATCTAGAAGCTGAACAAAATAAAAAATCAGTTGAAATGAAAATAGAATTGGCTTTAAAAGATACTAATTTTGAACTTGCAAAAGTATTGGTTGATGAGCTAGAAGAGCTGATTAAGTTGCTTTAAATTACAACCCTCTGATTGAAATGATTACAAGAATATGGCTAAAGTGAATGAGTCCGAATTCAACGATGAAACATGATCTTGATGGGAAAATATCAATTCGGGATTGCATGGGTTTCGAACATGGTAATTGTCATGTAGGAATGACAGGGGAGCAGAGATGTGAGGGAAGGGAAAAGACTGGCCCCGAACGAATAAGGGCCAGTCTGCGAGAAATCGCGATTGCGGGGGGATTACATCCCTTACGTAATTATAGAAAATTAACCTTGACGATATCCCTGCCGATGAGAGTCCCCCAACGGTCATAAACCGATGCATCAATATTGTAAGTTCCGCCTGCCAGCACGAGCTTTGTACTATTTGTTAACGTATGATGAATGTCGTATCCGCTGGTCGGCACGTTGAGCAAACCCGAATAGTAGGTCCTTGATCCGTTGTTTATCTCCTGTATTCGGAACTCGTACTGGTAACCTCCAGTCGGCTTCGTAATACCGATATAATCCGGAACCGCGCCGTAGCTATTCGGATACGGGTTAAACACATAGACCCCATTGGCCGCACTCGCTTGGGAAGCGATCCCGAGCAGCAAACCGATGACCATAACAAGTGAAAATAACTTCTTCATTATTCATTCCTCCTATTAAGGTTCGTCTTACCCGTTCCGGCCGAAATGGGTATGTACCTTTGCAGAGAGCTCTCGCAATGAATATATCATCAATTAACAGAAGTAACTATATTTAGAATTTTGAATTGTATGTCTATTTCTATCGGATTTTTTTCTATTAAAAGGAGGTTGCCCATCGTGGGCAACCTCTTATATATGCTTGGCTATACGGCGATTCGCCGTTCAGGTACCCAATGAGTGCATAGGTTGAAGAATCCATGCTAAACCTGCAGATCGGCGCATAATACGCAATACGTGTGAAATCGGTACACGCTTCTCATTTCTCATTTTTTCCAATTTTCCACCAAATGATTTATCGCTGCCTGCTCAATTGCCAGCCCTTCCGTGTAACGCTCCATAAACAAGGCAAAGCCATTCACATCTGCGCTGTCAGGATAAACCTCTTGTCCTTCTGCATGATGGAACACTTTATTGGCAAGGAAATCAGCCAAGCACTCGTGCTGCTCCTTATTAACCATATAGGATGCCAAAATTGCCATCCCCCATGGGCCGCCCTCACCAGCCGTAGACATAACCGAAACAGGAACATTCAGTGCTGCGGCACATATTTTTTGACCGACTAGCGGCGTTTTGAACAATCCGCCATGCGCCAAAATACGATTTTTTGCAGTGTTACGTCATAAGTATTCTCAACCTCTTGCTGTAATTGGTGATAGGTTTCTTGCAACCCATTAATCATTTCATTGAGATGGCAGGTCCAATAACAGTCAATCAATTGATTTTCCCACTCATAGCTGCTGGAAGCGATTGTTTCAAAATTGTAATCAATCAGTACAGCCTTAATTCGTGTGGATCCAAATTCGATGCCAAGCGAGGTTTCTCCCCTGACTGGTTTGTTCCACTTTTGATCGTTCATACTCCTTTTAAACGCTAACTATCTTATTTCGTAGTGACTACCATGGAGCAACCATCCCTACCACAACTCACGTTCACGAAAAGGGTTCAGGGTTTTAAGTCACGAATATGATATATGTGCCAAAAATTTCTATAGCTGGTTTGGTGAACTAGGATTAAAGAGAAATATCATAGAAATAAGTAGGTGAGGCATAGTGACTCAGGAAGAAGTGTTAAAAGGCGGAAATGTTAATCACATTGTCCGTRGGGAAAATACTGTTCTCCGTCCCACAGGTTATTGGAGCCCGTGTGTTCATGAGCTTCTTAAACATCTAGAGAAGCAAGGCTTTGAGGGAGCACCAAGTTTTCTCGGAATCGACGATTCTGATCGTGAAATACTAACATTCATTTCAGGGGAAGTTCCAGGGAATGAGTACCCTGAGCTTGAGCCTTACATGTGGTCGGATGAAACGCTTGTAGGTTTAGCGCGTCTTTTACGCCAGTTTCATGATGCGACTGCAGGATCAACTCTCATGACGAAGAGCAAATGGCAGCTTAGTTATGTCAATGAACGTGAGCACGAAGTGATATGCCATAATGACGCTGCATTGTACAATGTGGTCTTTCAAAAGGGGATTCCTGTGGGGCTGATTGATTTCGATATGGCTGGTCCAGGTCCACGTTTGTGGGACATTGCTTATTCCCTCTATACATCGGTTCCACTTGCGAGCTTCGAGCCTGACCATTCTTCGGGAAAAACGGTGAAGTACCAATCGGATATACACGCTACGGAGCGCCGTAAACGAATTCATTTGTTTTTTGAATCGTATGGAACTCCCGTCCCCAATGAACTGTGTCAGTGGATTATTCAACGATTGACTACAATGTGCGATACGTTGAGAAATGGCGCTGCCGAAGGGAATCTTGCCTTTAAAAAAATGGTTGATGAGGGACACTTGGCTCACTATGAGAGCGAGATTCGATTTGTAGCAGATCATTTCAATGATTGGATAAAGAACTAAATATTACGCTAACAGACCACGATAAAACATATCGAGATCAAAGAAAGGGCCATCCCGCAAAAGGATGGCCTTAAAACTTGCCATTACAGATAGTGCAGTGAACCGTATCAAAGGCACCAAGTCGGGTGCCTTTTGATTATTTTCCTACATACTTAACCGAATAAATATGCGTTTTCGTTAAATCAATCACTTCCTGGATAAATCCCTCCCGAGATTCCTTGAAATCAGTCTTGATCCAATTCAGAATGAGTCCGTAAAAGCCATAGGCTGTATAACGCTTAAAATAATCCATGTTGACGGGGATGTTATTAATCGTTTCAAAAATAAATTGTTCCTTATAGATCTTTAGAATGGTTTGAGGGAATCCCGTGTGCAATCCTGGTAAAGTATCATCGTATTTTATCAGCTCAAAAAAATCCCGGTGTTGATAAATGTAGGAAACGATATTAAAGGACGGTGCGTTGAGTCTTTCTGTGTATACTTTGTGTCCAGGAACATATGGTTTTCCTACGGAATCTTCCAACCCTTGAAACATAGAAGTAAGTAAATCTTCAGCTAATTTAATTTTATCTTGGTAATGTACATAGAAAGTACTACGGTTATAGGAGGCTGTATCTACAATGTCCTTTACAGAAACGAGATGGTAACCCTTCTCTTTTATTAGTTTTATAAAGGCTGATTTTAGATGTTCTTCTGTTCGATTTCTTCGCTCAGATGTCACGTTTTGTTCATCACTCATGAAAATATCTCCTCGCAAAAAGACGATTTTGATGTAAGTGTCTACTAGTTAGACATATATTAATACTTTAATGATTGTTAAATGTGAACAAAAAAGTACAATTAAGRTGCGAACAAAATAGTACAAATATTTATTAATGAATGTTAATTAATAAAAACGCAAATAGTACTATTAAAAATATTGTACTGGAGGATTCATCGATGGGCAAACTACAAAACAAGGTAGCTGTGATTACTGGGGGAGCATCCGGAATCGGTGCAGCTACAGCACGTTTATTCGTTTTAGAAGGAGCCAAAGTGGTTCTTGTTGATTTAAATGAAGAAAAAGGAAAGGCGTTCGAGAACGAGTTAAAGGCGCTTAATGCTGAAGCACTATTTGTTAAAGCAAATATTACAAGTGAAGAAGAAGTCGCCAATATCTTCAAACAAACCGTTGAAGCCTTCGGCAAAGTGGATGTTGTATTCAACAATGCAGGGATTGGGCGCGTTCATCCTTCGCATGATTTGGAGTACTCCGAGTGGCGCAACACAGTAAATGTCGACTTGGATGGCGTCTTCCTGGTAGCACGTGAAGCCATCCGCGAAATGTTAAAAATGGGCGGAGGTACGATAGTAAATACGGCGTCTATGTACGGCTGGGTTGGTTCGCCCGGCTCGGCAGCCTATAATGCGGCAAAAGGCGGCGTGATTAATTTGACTCGCTCTCTTGCTCTTGAATATGCGGAACAAAATATCCGCATTAACTCATTATGCCCAGGTTTCATTGACACACCCATTATTCCCGAAGAAAGTAAACAAGTATTAGCCGGACTCACTCCGATGAAGCGCCTCGGTAAAGCGGAAGAAATGGCAAAAGCCGTACTTTTCATGACATGCGATGACTCATCATTTATGACTGGAAATAGCTTAACCGTTGATGGTGGATATACAGCTCAATAATAGCTCTAAACATGCAGTGATTAGCATGACCAAAGTGGCAAGCTCCAAAATGGGAAAATTAGTAGAAAGAGTAGCCATTATTACATGAGCGGTTCAAGGCACGGGCGCTATGCATGCGCAT
The DNA here is from genome assembly GCF_056400045.1 of Paenibacillus sp. 01L418. Taxonomy (NCBI): domain Bacteria; kingdom Bacillati; phylum Bacillota; class Bacilli; order Caryophanales; family Paenibacillaceae; genus Paenibacillus; species Paenibacillus sp. 01L418. Next base: position 23,379 of record NZ_JBFTSN010000032.1, on the reverse strand, counting down.
GAATTTGTCGAAGAGGATGCAAAGGTTGTCGTCATAGACATCAAAATCAGGCCGGCCAACAGCTGGCAGATGAGCTAGGCAGATAGATTTCTTACAGTGAGAATTCTATTGCGACTGGGGAAGAGTAGAAGGCTTAAGCAGATATACAGTATGTAATTTGGAGTACATCGCTCATGTGGCGATGTACTCTTTTGCGTTGTGCTCAGGAGTATCAAAATTCAACGTGAAGTCAACGAATGGGGTGAATGATTACAAAACGGTATTGTTGAATTTGGGAAGCTTTGTATTCTACGTTCTGGCCCTCACCTCACGCGCGAGAAGCAACGGGAATATCCCTCGAGTAGTCCTAAAATCGGGAGAGTCGACAGGGGTCTAATTCACTTCTAGATTCCCGATCGATTATTTCACTTGCGGCCAGATGCGCAATCAACGGCGCCAGCGTAATCGCAGAATGCATCACCGTCAGATAAAGTCCCATTATGTGATCGTGGAAGCCCACGATCGGATAGCCGTCTGCAGGCATGGGTCTCATCCCGACCTTTATGCTTTCCAGTTCCAGTTGATTTCCGTCCTTCAGACTGCGACGCAGCGTGTCGAACGCTCGCTTACCGACCGCCTCGGGTCCGTTTTCCTCCGACTCGTCGATATAATCTTCCGCAGCCAGCAGTATATGATCTGTCAGTTGACGCGCTTCAAATTGTGCATTTGAGATTAATGTGCGTATCAGTTTATTCGTAGTTTTCATCTGAATCAGAATGGAAGGCGACGACGTTACCGGCACGTGACAACCTAAGGGGTCGCAAAGTTCGGGTATGGCTGTACCTGCGGCCATTACCACGACATCCGACTCCAGAAAACCCTTGGACGTATGGATGCCGACTAAGCGGGAATCTTCTTGCTGCAGCTGTGTAACGTTGGTTCCGAAATGGATCTTTGCTCCGTACTCCCGCGCTTTGCTGAGCAGCAGCTTCGTTACCCCTATAGGGTCCAGCGCACCTTCTTCGCTAACAAAGATTGCTTCATCCGGATATTCCTTCAGATTCGGCTCCAATGCCTCAAGCTGCTCTCGGTTTAATTTTTGAAAGTGGAGTTGCTCCCTTAGGGGCGGAGTGCCCCAAGTCAGCGCTCCATTCCAATGAATGTTCAGTTCGGGCACCTCTTGCTGAAGCGTATGATATTCTTCTAAAGCTGCATCGTACAAATGCCAGTATTCGGGAGCCACCCTATGCGTCGTATGTATCCAGGCAAAAGATTTTTCAGTGACTTCACCCGCCGCGGCGGGGTGTCGTTCTATTACGGTTACATCTTGATTTCGTTTAGCCAGATGATAGGCCATGGACGCCCCGACAATCCCTGCGCCAATAATCACGATTTTTTGTTTATTCAATTATGACTCCCCCTCTATCACCCTAGTGTAACATAGGCGTCATGATAATCAGACGTTATTACATATTCAGGAAGCTGGAGTGATTGGAGTTCTGTAGAGGGGAATCTGTTTGTTTGGGGGATACAGCACTCATCGATTTTCATGAAAACGGTTCCAAAAGGCTAAGAATGACTGGAAAAGTTTAAAAATGTCTCACTACATACTAGGTTACTCATACGGTAAGCTAGTAGTAGTCCTTATATTTACAGTTCTTCCATTATGAATACTTAGGGGTGATGTTGGAATCCTCTTCGCTGTCTGGTTGCCAAGCAAGCTAATGGTATAAGCCGAACCTAAGAAATGGGAGGTAACAATTATGCGTAAAAGGTTTTTAAGTTTGTTTTTGTCAGCAACGATGCTGCTGTCCGTCCTTATCGGTTTCAATTCCTCTACATCAGCAGCGGATCCAATCATCAGTTCTGGAAATCCCATTTTCACTAGTATTTTCACCGCCGACCCTTCTGCTCGAGTGTGGAATGACGGACGTATTTACGTGTACGCGTCACACGATATCTTTCCTTCCAGAGGAAGCGATTTGATGGATAAATATCACGTCTTCTCGTCGGACAATATGGTCGACTGGGTGGACGAAGGAGAGATCCTGAGCGCGGAAGATGTGCAGTGGGGACGGCCGGAAGGGGGCTTTATGTGGGCTCCGGATGCCGCATACAAGAACGGAACCTACTACTTCTATTTTCCGCATCCTAGCGACACGAATTGGAATAGCTCTTGGAAGATCGGCGTGGCAACAAGCGACAAGCCTGCAGAGGATTTCGAGGTTCAAGGGTATATACAGGGGCTTCCTGGCAGCAATTTGATCGATCCTAACGTATTCCGCGACGACAACGGAACCTATTACCTGTATGCCGGGGGAGGAGGTACCAGCTACGGGATGAAGCTTGGTGGCGACATGGTGTCGATAGATGGTCCCGTCAAGCAGTTCACCGAGCTGGAGGATTTCCACGAGGCTACTTGGGTGTTTAAGCGGGGAAGCGTTTATTATTTAATGTACTCCGATAATAATCCTGGCGCGAACCGGATGCGGTATGCAACCAGCAGCAATCCTCTTGGACCATGGACCAACCGCGGCGTCATACTGGATCCGGTATTCGGCAGTGAAACTTCGCATGGGTCCGTTGTGGAATACAAGGGGAACTGGTATATGTTTTATCATAATGCGAAAATTTCCTCGAACGGTACGCTTCGTTCCGTCGCCGTGGATCGGTTGTATTTCAATTCCGACGGGACAATCCAAAAGGTCATACAGACGTCCGAAGGTGTACCGGCTGTTGGACCGCGCTCCACCGCTACCGAGGTCAAGTACTACGATTTGATTAACGAAAGCTTTGACGCATATACACAGAAAACGGAGTATGCCATGAATATGAGCAACGTATCCATAGGAGGAGGGGCGACTCGATCCGGTGCAAATGTTGAAAATATGCATACTCAAGGCTCCTACATTCAGTTGAATGGAATCAATGGCGGCGCAGGCGGAAAGGCGCTTCTAACCGTACTCTATTCTTCCGGGGACAGTGGGTCAGCCTTTAAGGTAGATGCGAGCGGCGACACGGCCGGAGACGGTTATTTTCTTTCTCTGCCTGGCACGGGAGGGTGGGGCAATTACACCGGCCGAACGAACCGTCTAATTGATTTGAATTCGGGCACGAACAATCAAATCCGGCTAAGCGGCGGTATGGGAGGAGTTAACGTATCGCGCGTCATCGTATCCTTGATCCCGCAAACGACGCAGGAAGCGGAATATCCAATGAGCGGAACTAACGTGTCCGTAGGGGGAGGGGCGACGAAGTCGGGTGGAAGCATTGAAAATATGCATATCCCGGGCTCCTACTTCGAGCTGACTGGGGTTGGCGGTGGTATGGGCGGCCAGAAGCTTTTGACCGTGGTTTATGCTTCAGCGGACGCCCAAACAACCTTTAAAGTGAACGCCAGCGGCGACCCGTCGGGGAACGGCAATTCGCTTACTTTGCCTGGCACGGGAGGCTGGAGTACCTACACCGGTCGGGCCAGCCGCATCATCGATTTGAATACAGGCAACAGCAACGTTATTCGGGTGAGCGGCGGCATGGGCGGAGCTAACGTGAGCCGAGTCATCATCTCGACGATTCCGTAAACATGAGTCCGTTAAAATAACAAAATAATTGCTTAATCAATAAGCAGGATGGGGGCTGTGACAGGTTACCGGTTGGTGACCTGTTGCGGCCCTCTTTGGGCTTTCCGTTCAATAGGTTGCAAACAAAGCGAGAAGTGGGTAGTTGCAGAAGGTTCGGAGTCAGCCAAAGTTTAGCAGTCGGGTTAGGAGGTTGTTGAACGCTTGTCGCTTTTGCTACCGTCCTTTCACGAACAGACGCCACTTTTCGTGCGGAGCAAGAATTCGACCGCCATTGACGCCAAAGGGATGGCGTCAATGATCGGTTTACTATTCTGATTTATTATTAAAAATCCAAGCGGGCAAGGTAGCAAGCAAATAGCTTCATTAAAATTAAGCAAGTGTTGTAATCGTGAGTGGGCGGCAACGCAATCACCTTTGAATAAGCTACGCTATATCAAATTTTTGACCACCCAAATACCGGCCTCAAAAGCTTGCGAATATAATAAGCCATTATTGTCATTGGAGTCCATGAACTGCGCTTGTTCTGGATGTATTGATCGTTGATAATATAAGTCCGAGTGGAAGTAGGGCTCTTCAGACCAAACATTTCCCACTTCGCAGGATCATTCGAACCTTCGAGTCTTACAAGCATATTCTCCGACTCACTATTTATTTTAGCCGGAATTTGCTCGTAGGCTTGGGCGATTTGCACATGAAATTCGTCGATCGGATTGCGGCTAGCAAGGCTCTCCAAGTGGATGCCTTCGCGAATGTAAGAAACGTATGCCAGATGGTCAGCCCAGCACTCGTCGATATAAAAAAGTCTTACCCGCTGCTCCGAAGGGCTCATCGGCTTCTCGCCTTTCAAAATTTCGAGCCTCTCCTCGTATAGAATCCGCCTCTGATCCTCCACCATATCCGAATAACAGTTCAGTTCCTGGCGGATATGAAAGTTTTGCCCCATAGCAACGCGCTGAATATGCGCGATTTTGCTGCGGAGCCCCGGCTTTTCGAGAGCCTCATCCTGCCTCAGATTGCGAAACGCTTTATCGATGCCGAACTGAAGCAGCAACTCGTCCTCCAAGCTTACGAAAATTACGGAAGCTCCCGGGTCGCCTTGGCGGCCAGAACGCCCGCGCAGTTGGTCGTCGATCCGCACGCTTTCGTTCACATGTGTGCCAATCACGTACAACCCACCTAGCTTGGCGACAGCTTCTGCTTGCATGGGGTTGCCTCCGCCGAGCCGAATGTCGACGCCCCGCCCTGCCATATTCGTAGACACCGTCACGGCCCCGATTTCTCCTGCTTTGGCTATGATCTCGGCTTCTTTGGCGTCGTTTTTCGCATTCAGAACATGGCAAGGTACACCGGCAACCGCTAGCGCCTCCGCCAGCATGTCAGACTCCTCGACGCTTGATGTACCAATGAGAATCGGACGACTCGTCGCATGGACGGATATGATTTCTTTTACAAGTGCCTTGAGTTTGGCTTCTTTATGAGTATAAATCCGGTAGGGATGGTCGATCCGTATGTTTGGCCGGTTCGGCATAATTTGTACGACATGCAGCGCATAAATATCTTCGAATTCCATTGCGGAGGCGTAAGCGGTAGCCGTCATTCCGCAAATCTTCGGATATAGGCTAAGGAAGTGTTGAAGGGTGATCGTCCCGAGAATTTCCCCGCCGGATATCGACTGCATCCCTTCTTTGGCCGCAAGTGCAGCTTGCAGCCCGTCCGGCAAATGCCTGTTCTCCGCCACGCGGCCGGTATATTCGTCGATCAGCTCGATTTTACCGTTCCGGACGATATAATCGACGTCTTTTTTCAATAACAATTCCACATGCAGCGCGCAATTTAATGACGTTAACAAATGACTATTATGGCTATCGTACAAATTGCCGCATCCGAGCAGCGACTCCGCTTTCGCAGAGCCTGCTTCATTTAAATATACGTTCCGTTCGAACTCGTCGAAGTCGTAATGCTCTACTTGCTCGAGGTGCCGAGCTACTTCTGCGAAACGAATGCCGTCGTTGCTGGAAGAGCCCGACTCGCCGGCGATGACTAGCGGCACCCGCGCTTCGTCGAGAAGCAGTGAATCCGCTTCGTCGACGATGACGTAGTGAAAAGGACGATGTACGGTATCGGCTTCGCCCAGTGCGATCGTGTCTCGCAAATAATCGAATCCCGCCTCCTTGGCTGTAACATAGGTTATATCCGCCGCGTACGCTTCACGTTTCTCGGACAGGTTCATGCCCGCTTGAACCGAGTTTATAGTTAGCCCTAGGAAACGATAGATTGGGCCCATCCACTCCGCATCTCGATTTGCCAAATAATCGTTAAAAGTCAGCACATGAACGCCTTCGCCGGTCAGCGCATTTAGATAAGCAGGCATAACAGCAGAGAGTGTTTTTCCTTCACCGGTATGCTGCTCAATCAAAAAACTCTTGTGAAGAGCGATGGCAGCGATGATCTGAACATCGTAAGGCTGTAATCCGAGTGTTCTTTTCGCTGTCTCACAGACTAACGCATAAGCATCGATAAGCAGCTCATCCAAAGGCGTACCCGATTTTGCTTTCTCTCTTAGCAGGAGGGATTCCGCTTGAAGCTGCCCATCGTCCCATGCTTCCAAATTCCGTTTCCTAATGAGCTCCACTTTGTCCTGATAGACTTGCAGTTGATGCTGGGTATCGCGGTCTTTGAATTTTTGGATCAGCTTGGCGGCTATATTCATAGGAATTTGATCTCCCCTCGGTAGAAATTCGATTAGTTTTGGATAATATTTGTGCTGATCTGTCACCTAATAGGTTTAAATCCATTTCATATAAGCAAAACCATATACTGCACTTACCGTCATCACCGTACTCTATAAAGCAAAGCTGACCGCCATCCAGCAGAGGATGAGTTTGGATAAGCTTTGAGCGTGACCCATTGCTGCCACTCAGACCAGACACTTCGAGAAGCAATATAATCGAAATAAATGGCTAATGCATAATCCATGACAACAGCTTACTTCTCCTCCTCCTTTAAATAAAACACTTCCTAAACGGGAACCTTGTAAGTTACGGCAAATTTGAGAGCGAACGTAATCGAAGGGGAGTAGTCTCCTTTCTCGATAACCCTTCTGTCTGGCGAGTCGCTCCAATGACATTTGTTAAGTCTTGCTGCAACCGTCTGAAGCGCGCCCTCAGTCCACGATCGTTGTTAACAAGCATACGAGGGACCGTCTCTAGTTATTGGTTAGAAAATATTGTAATTTGTCCATTGCAAAATGTAAATAATATATTGCATTCCAGTGGCGGAGAGTATCTGAAAATACTTTGATTAAGCTTCGTGTTGAGTACGAATATAGTACATATTTTATCCTCCTAAATTTGTTCGCTTTCAACTAGCTGCAAAACTCTATGGCATTTTGGTAGGCAGATTCCCTTTTTAAGTAGTCAATATGCTCAGCAATGAATGGAATACTATCGTCTCTATTTTTATATTTTCAGGTTAATGGAAGCGTGGTATTATAACGAATAATAGGTTTAGTTTCAATTATTTTACAAAATTAGATTAGATAAAGGGGGCAACGATTTATTATGCTAGGCAAATGCATAGGCATTGGCTCCAGTTGTGAGGTGCATGAGTGGGGCGAAGAGGGAAAAGTAGTAAAGTTGTTTCATGCTGGCACGCCATTGGAAGCTGTTCAACTCGAATATCGGAACAGTTCTGCTGCTTGGTCCAGCGGACTACCGGCAGCGCGCCCGTTCGAGCAAATCGTGTGGGATAACCGCCTTGGTATCGTTTTCGAGAAAGTAGTCGGATCGACATTCGTGAATCGTTTTTTTGAACAACTGCATGCTTTTCATGAAATTGATTTTGACGATGTAGACAGCGATTTAAGGAAATTTGCTCGCGTCCTGTATAACATTCATAATGGAGACATCAGCGGGATTGTTACTGAGCAAAAGGAGCATTTGAAGGTAATCATCGGTAGACCCTCCTTGCTGACGGAAGACGAAATAACTGCCCTCCATGCTTATGTGGATCAGTTGCCTAATAAACGAATGCTATGCCACGGCGACACGAACGTCAATAATCTCATTTTGCGAGAAGGTATACCAGTTATGATCGATTGGATGCATACCGTAATCGGCAACCCGGCGGCGGATATCGCGGAAGTATGCGTGACGATCCTGTATGCTGTGTTGCCCCCAGAAACGCCGCCTGACGTTAACGCATTCTTTGAATCCTCGCGGGAGACTGCATACCGTATATTCGTCGATGAATATTGCAAGCTGTCTGGCGTGACAGAAGATGAAATATTCCCTTGGTACGTTCCAGTCGCCGCTCGTCAGCTCGCATCGGGTGCCTTATCAGACGTACAAGCGGAAAAGCTTGTTGCTTTGATTAGGGATAAGCTCAGTATCGTGCTTTAGCGAAGAGGGCTGTAATAGGTTAAGGACAAGTTTACGATTGGATGTCATTTTCAGAGCATGACTGCAAGCTAGAGTGTTATTATTCTACCGGCTGACAATACACGTATATAAAATATTACAGAAAATTATGGTAATATAGTTCTGATAGATTACCATTTTAATTTATGGAGGCGCTTACTTATGGACCAACAGTTGCAGCAAGAGGGGTACTTCGGGGAATTCGGAGGAAGCTTCGTTCCACCGGAATTGCAGGAAGTGCTAAACTATTTGAGCGAGCAATTTTACAAGTTCAGTGAAGATCCGGACTTTCAGGAAGAGCTCAGCTATTACCTGCGTGAATATGTTGGCCGCAAGAGCCCGCTCACGTATGCGGAGAGGCTGTCCAAATCGTGGGGAGGACCCAAGATCTACTTAAAGCGCGAAGATCTGAACCATACTGGTGCGCATAAGATCAACAACGCCATTGGCCAGATTCTGCTCGCCAAGCGAATGGGTGCCAAGCGGATTATCGCCGAGACTGGTGCTGGTCAACATGGAGTTGCGACAGCTACGGCTTGCGCAATGTTTAATATGGAATGCGTCATCTATATGGGAGCTGAAGATATGCGCCGCCAGGCGCTCAACGTGTTCCGGATGGAACTGCTCGGTGCTACTGTTGTGCCGGTTGATAAGGGTCAGGGTCGACTGAAGGACGCTGTGGACGAAGCATTGGGCGATCTGGTTCGCAATTATAAAAATACGTTTTACTTGCTCGGTTCTGCGGTTGGTCCACATCCGTTTCCGACGATGGTCAAGCATTTTCAAGCGGTCATCAGTGAAGAGTCGAAGCAGCAGATTTTGGAGAAGGAAGGTCGTTTGCCTGATGCGGTAGTAGCCTGTGCGGGCGGCGGCAGCAATGCGATTGGCGCATTCGCTCATTACATCGACGAGCCGAGCGTTCGCTTAATCGGCGTTGAACCCGATCAAGCACCGACTTTAACGGAAGGCGTTCCGGGTATGATTCACGGCTTCAAATGCTTGGTACTGCTGGACGAGGAAGGAGAGCCGCGGAAGACGTATTCAATCGCCGCGGGGCTCGATTATCCGGGTATCGGGCCGGAGCATAGCCATTTGAAGGTGACTGGACGCGCCGAATATGCGACGGTTACCAATGAGGAAGTGCTGGAAGCATTCCAAGAACTTTCTCGTACGGAAGGAATTATCCCTGCCTTGGAGAGCGCGCACGCGGTTGCCTATGCCAAGAAGCTGGCGCCAACGATGGATCAAGAACAGATCTTGATCATTAACCTTTCCGGACGCGGAGACAAAGATGTCGAGCAAGTATTTCAGATGATTAAATAATAACAACTGTCGGCTGCATCCATGTAAGATCGGGTGCGGTACGATGAAAACAATCACGATTATAACGATGTGATCTAGAATTTGGAATAGCAGACCGGGAGCCTCCTAAGTGGAGAGACTCCCGGTCTTTGTTATATAATTGGCAGAAGAGCTCCATTGAAGATTGGAATCACACCATATACTATAGATATGAAGGCTAATAGAGCGATCTAAGGCTAAAGGTTCCATAATGGATTACATAAATGAACGAAAGAGGCGAGTCAAAATGAATAACATCGTGTCGTTGGAATGGCTAAAAGAGAAACTCGGTGAGCCGAAACTCGTCATCGCGGATTGCCGTTTTCGTTTGGACGATCCCGATGCGGGGCTCAGAGCGTACGAGGAGTCCCATATTCCGGGGGCTGTTTATATGGATCTGGAGAAGGATCTATCCGGTGAGGTCGAGGAATATGGCGGACGCCATCCGCTTCCCGATATTTTTGCAATGACAGTGACGTTCGGCAGGACGGGCATAAGCAACGATTCAATTGTGGTTGCTTATGACGATCAAGGCGGAGCGATGGCTTCCCGACTGTGGTGGCTGCTGAAGTATATGGGGCATGAGCAGGTTTATGTACTGGACAACGGCTTCTCGGCTTGGGCCAATGAAGGGTTGCCTGTATCAACCGAAAACAAAGTCGTGCAACCTGCGACATACCTTGCAACGGTGCAGCACAATATGCTAGTTGAAATGGATGAGGTTAGGGAGCTGCTTGGCAGCGAGGGAGTAACGCTTATCGACTCGCGCGAAGCTCCACGCTACCGCGGAGAGGTCGAGCCGATCGACCGCGTCGCAGGCCACATTCAAGGCGCGATTAATCGTTTCTGGCAAGAGGGTCTAACGGAATCCGGCGGTTGGAAGGATGTCGCCGCTCAATCCGATCGGTTCCATGATCTGGACAAGAACGGCGAGCTGATCGTGTATTGCGGATCAGGCGTCACAGCCACGCCAAACGTCATTGCGCTGCAGGAAGCAGGCTTCACGAAAGTGCGCTTGTATGCGGGAAGTTGGAGTGATTGGATTAGCTATGAGGAGAATCCGGTAGCGACGGGTGACGAAGAGAAGGCTTAATCGAAATAATAGTGTGAGATTCGAAGTACATCGTTCATGTGGCGATGTACTTCTTTGTGTTGTGCTCGGGATCTCAGAAGTCAACACGAAGTCAACGAGTACCCCTTGAAAATACTTACAGGAATCCATTACCCGGGCGTGTCGCTCATATGCTCTCCTATACATCACTTCTAACATTATTTTGATAAGTTAATTTTGACGCATTAACCCAATCAACTCAATAAAGATATAAAATATGAATTCAACAAAAAATCAACAATATTATCGTGAGTGACGTTTATTTTTAATTTCACTACTTACGTTGGTTGTTATCATAGTCGAAGTGAATAACAAAAGCATTAAGACCGTCTCTACTAGGGATGCTTTCTTGTGGATTCGGTATTATCGTGAATAGTAGGAATTTAGCAAGAAAAATCAGGACAACTCCACAGTAGTCTATTACTCTTAACAAGAGGTGATTTATGGGATATTACACTTATATTCGGGATACCATCGATTTCATTGAAGAAAATCTGTGTGAACAGATTTCCTTAGAACTCATTTCTTCCAGACTCTCCTTTTCTCCTTATCACTTTCATAGAGTTTTCCATTATCTTACTGGTATTGCCGTCATGGAGTATGTCAGAAAGAGGCGGTTGTCCCTATCGGTGAATTGGCTGGCGAACACGGATGAGAGCATTATTGATATTGCTTTTAAGCTTCAGTATCAATCTCCCGAGGCGTACACAAGAGCGTTTAAGAGAAATTTTGGATTAAGTCCCAGCGAATGCAGAGTAAAAAAGACGTATGATCATTTAAAAATACTGGAAAGATTGGGGGAGCATCAAATGACGGCAATGGAATTCAAAGGAGATATAGTGATGCAGCCTACTATGAAATTAAAACCCGAGTTCAGAGTTATTGGTTATGAGTTGGATACATCAAAAAGTAATACAACCATCCCTGAGTTTTGGAACAAGTATCTTAGTAATGACTGGCCCAGTACAATTCCTAACTGGATTGATCCTGCAAGATGGATCGATTTGGGGATATGTCATAATTGGAAGGAGGACGGGAGCTTCAAGTATCTTTTGGGAATGGAGGTCACAAGTTTCGATAATGCTCCGATCGGAAGTGTTTACAAAACATTTTCTTCCGCCACATACGCCATTTTTACAACGCCACAAGTTCCGCGTGATGTTTTTGTCTCATCAATCAGCAAGTCTTGGGATTATATATTTAAGGTGTGGTTGCATCAATCCGAATATGAAATCACCGAAGGTCCGCAATTTGAGCTGTATGATGAGCGTTGCCAAGCGCATATCGATAGTCAAATAGACATCTACATACCTGTAAAAAAGAAGGCGAGTTATAGTGATCGGTAGAGTGGATGAGCATGATGAACACATTTGGGAAAGAAGAGAAGCCATTGCGCTTTTGCGATCAATTCCGAGTGTATGTAATAAGTAACTAGAAGGGTGTGCTTGATCTGAACGCTTACGAAGAAGTTTGCCAGTGGGAAAGGACGGAAGCCGTTAAGCTCTTAAGTCAATCTGGGCTTGAGGCAGGAATGACCGTTATGGATATTGGGTGTGGGTATGTACACTATACGATACCGGCAGCGATTGCCGCTGGAACAAATGGAAGCGTAATCGCTATAGAGAAGTTGAAGAAGATCATTAAGCATGCCGAGAGACGACTAGACGAAGCGGGTGTAAAGAATGTTGAATTGATGAATACGAATCATCAAGGCTTACCAGATGAAGTGCAAAACCAGATTGACTTCCTAATGATGTACGACGTCATTCACCATTCGCCAAGGAGTGAAATGCTCGAAACTGTAGTTCGATGTTTGAAGCAGGGTGGTATTCTTTCATTCCTCGCGTTTAAAGATCTCAGTGATTATAAGCCGTCCTTGTTTGAAAGAGTGTTAAAGGAAGTAATCCAAGATATAGAAGCCTCCGGGTTTACGATGAAGAGTGAAATACCATTTGGTGGCGTGCATTTTGATCATTTTCACAGCAGCTATCATTGGAAGAGATACGGTGAGGTCCGTCTAGCATCCCTTGAACGAGGCACTGTGTATAATTTCATGAAGGCTAAATAATACACACATATACAGGAGCGAGGTAACGTTTTAAAGGAGAACATTTCCTAAGTTGGAGATCTCCTTACATCCGCCTCGCTGTTCCAATGGACTTGGCGAAATAATGACAATGATGTCTCGGACTGGCATTATCGGAGCGTAACCTCGATGTATCTCCCGAATGTTATACGACAGCTGGAGTGATTGGATTAGTTTCTCTAACAACCCCATCGCCATGCAGCTCGTAAGCTGCGGCGATGTATTTTTATATCGTGAACTCAACACGAGGTCAACCAATGGATTTCGAATGATGAAATGAATTATTTTCAGAAGCCTAGTGTACGCTCTTATTCATTCTAAATACACAAAGATACCGGAACCTTTGCCCGTAATTGCCTAGCGTCCTGATTAGACAACGTGACGTTTGTATGATATGGTGTGGTTTACAGATAGGCATTCCACTTTCCGAAGTGGGGTGCCTTCCTGTATATTTACGGAGGTTTTACATTAAATGTATTGTGCCGTAATCGGCAGAACATGGAGGTGGTGATGCTATGTTTCGCTCTTTATCCCCAATCGGGGAAGATTCAGCGACTAAGGAACGAGCGCAAAGATCTTTTAATAAAGAGGAGAGAGTTAAGCATGACAACATTTATGCAAGCAGAGAAACGTACACATTTGAATACATCAGGGCTTCGTAATCTACGTAAATCAGGTCGTCTGCCTGGTATTGTGTTTGGTAGGAATGTAGAAAATAAGATGGTTCATATTTCAACGATAGAATTTCATAAGTGGTTGAAGCAAGGTGCATCTGGTTTTATCGATATACAGCTTGACGGGAAAGATTCGGTGTCCGTATTGCTTGAGGATCTCCAGCGAGATCCGGTAACGCGTGACTTGATTCATGTTGATTTCCAGCAAGTGCAGAATAACGAAATCGTATGCACAAAGATTCCGGTAAAATTCATAGGCAAGCCAATCGGATTGAAGCAGGGCGGGATTGTACAACTTCAGTCCGAGTTTATTGAGGTAGAAGCATTGCCAAGGCATTTGCCGTCGGTGATAGAATATGATATCAGCGGTATGAATATCGGTGAATCCGTCTATGTGAAGGATTTGGATTTGTCTTCAGAAGTTACACTTATTTCCGGTAAAAACGAGTTTCTCGTATCTGTAGTGAAGCCTTAACTCATCCTATTAGGTTTCAACTATTAAAAACACGTCGTATCTGCAGCTTACCTGCTGGTACGACGTGTTTTTGCGTAATTTGACATCTTCCTCCCGTTCTTAAGGACCATTGACGGCGCTTGCAGATTATCCCCATAATAGAAAAAGGTGTTACATAAATTTACAGTTGGGAGAGGGTAAAATGTCCAAACGCGTGCTTATTCTAACGGGCGACGGTGCAGAGGTTCTGGAGGTTTATTATCCATTCTATCGGTTGAAGGAAGAGGGCTACGAGGCTGTGATCGCTTCGCCGAGAAAGAAGACATTGAATACGGTATGCCACGACTTCATCGAGGGATGGGATACTTATTCGGAGAAGCCAGCTCATCTGCTGCCGTCTGATATAGCCTTTGCGGACGTGGAGCCTGCTGACTACGATGCCTTGATCATCCCAGGCGGACGCGCTCCCGAGTTCATCCGCAACGATCAAGATCTTCCGCGAATTGTCCAGCACTTTCTGGATGCAGACAAGCCTGTAGGCGCGATTTGTCACGGTGCTCAGGTATTCTTGGCACTGCCCGATCGTTCCTACTTCAAAGGCAGAACGTTAACGGCATACAATGCGTGCAAGCTAGAAGTCGAATCACTCGGCGCAGAATATGCAAGCGAGACACTGCATGTAGACGGAAATTTAGTATCGGGTCACGCATGGCCTGATCTCCCTGGATTTATGCGGGAATTTCTAAATCTGCTTGGCCGGACGTCGAACAAGGAACTAACCTCAACCACGAACTAATTCTTAATACAGCGWATATGCATCGCCTTTCAAGTGTTGGCTTTGCATACGAATAGAAGGAGGAAAAGGCACTGTTGGGGTGTCTTTTTTGACATATGCGCGCCTAGCCAGCGACGAGTAATTGCTGAGAGGCATAACAGTATGAATGATTTAAATACATGGCCATGTGGGCTTAATGCTCAGGCTATGTATTTTTTTGTGCTTGGAATCAATACAAAGCCAACGAAAAAATTGGAATATGCTCATGAAATGCTCTTAACAGAGTACATGCTCATAAACTATAAACTCTTAGTAGAGAATATGATGTCTGGTTACTTAGGCTGTCAGCAGCAATTTGACTAACGGCAGATTGGTGATGATAATTGTTATCAATAACGTGGAAATAGATGAGAGCCCTCATGCTCACCTTTCTATATTCCAACGGACACTGGATATACAACGATCAGTCAGGATTAACGGTCAATTACCATTGAAATGAGGTAAGCATAGTGAAAATCGACGTTGATCGGTTAGCAGAACATCTGGCACACACTCCTTTTCAAGTACAAGGAGTATATCGATATGCGAGAAACCCAGGCGTGCCTCACGCTGACTATACAGATTCTTTTCCTGGATTTGTGTTTCCTCTTACAGGAAAAATACAATTTCAATTTAATGACACGCCTTATATCTTTTCGCCAGGAAAAGTTGTACATGGGGCTGCAAAAATGAAACTAGGCCAAAAAGTGTTTGGTGAAACGGACTGGGAATATATCTTAGTTTTATACCGGATATGTAACTCGGAACTAGAAGAGTCAAGCTTTTCGCATCAGCATTTTGAATTATTAACAGGGCAGTCCCCTCGTCTAATTGAATTAATTATGCGTCTTTGGCGTGTTTATAATCAGCGTGGAGGCATATCAAAGTTTCAGACCGAGATGCTGTTTCGCGATGTGCTGAATGAAGCCTTATTATGTGTTGATAATAGGCAAAATAGCTGTGAATCACATACTTTATTCGAACGGGTATCTAATTATATTCAAGAATACTATTATCAAAGCCTTACAATAGCATCGCTTGCAGAACAGAATAACGTTAATCGCAATCGACTTTCTTACGTGTTTAGAAGGCATGCAGGTATGGGGCCTGCACAATATTTATTACAATATCGTATAAACATGGCGCAAGAAATGCTTTTTACAAGTGATGCACCTGTACAACAAATTGCAGAAACTGTTGGATTTGCTGACCCCTTTTATTTTAGTAGAGTGTTCAAAAAGCAATTTGGTATTGCTCCTACTGGATATCGAGAAAAGTTCATTAATAATCCATTCTAGTTTCAATAAGCATCCATTCAAATCAAAATATGACTTTACTATAATAATGGAAACGGAAATAAGCGCTTTATTACATCCGAGTGTCTGTTCACTATAAGGGTATATTGGAAATTTGAAAAAGGGAGGGGTTAATATCCATTATCAAGCTATTAATCTGAATGATAAGCTAACTAAATTCAATGACTATTGGTCTCTGAAAGTCATTGGTGAAATGAATGACTATCAATTTAAGCTTATTAAGATTGCTGGGGATTATGAATGGCACGTTCATGAAGATACCGATAAGGTATTTATCGCACTTGAAGGGGAGATGATCCTTGATTTTCGTGATGGTCAAGTGATAATTTCCAAGGGTGAAATGTTTATTGTCCCTAGGGGAATAGAGATGAAGCCTTCCGCCGAAAAGGAATGCCATATCATGCTGGTGGAGCCTAAAAGCGTTATAAACACTGGCGATATGGAGCCCGACTTAATAGCAGCCGATACATGGATCTAGTGCTTTTTACTAGTACGAACTAGTCTATGAGAATATGTTTTCTTGTGCCAATTCATGGGAGTGATGAAGTGGTAAACCGTATTCGGGATGGCTTAATTTCCAGTGGGGTTTGCTGTATTAAGACAGCCTGATTGGGAGATTTGCTTAATAGAAATGTCGTGTTTAGTTTTTGTCGCTACAATGAAGGACACCCAATCAGGGTGTCCTTCATTTTGCTTTATAGATGTTAAGGTGAACCCTTAACTATTGCTTCCTGTTTATAAGCGATTTTGCTTATTTTAAGTTTTATTTTGAATAATGATTATCTCCAAAATGTAATCTTGTCAGAACTTAATCGAACGGATTCATGTCCTGCTTCCTTTGCTTTTCCTATTGAAATAATCATGACCGGAACAAAGCGCTCTTCATCTAAATCAAATGCTCTAGCTACTTGGTCAACTTCAAATCCTGCCATTGGATTCGTATCATACCCATGTGCACGAGCTACTAACATTAACTGCATGGCAAAGAGGCTGCTATCGACCTTTGCAACTTCTACTTTCATTTCCTTTGGTAGAGTTGGATACATCGATAGAATGGTTGCGAGTTGACTATCCCGTACTTCAGCTGGCATTTTACCTTGTTCCACGGCAGTATTATAAATTTCTTCAACATATAAATAGCTTTGGGTATCACCAAAAATTAATAACATGGCAGATGAAGTATCGTTTTGTAATGTATTGAAACGTACAAGGGGTCTTAGTTTCTCTTTTCCTTCCGGAGTATCAACCACAATTACACGCCAAGGCTGCATATTAGCAGAGGACGGAGCCAGACTGGCTTCCGAAATCATTTCACTTATCTCTTCTTTTGATATTTTAATGTTCTCATCATAATTACGCACAGAACGTCTTCCTGTAACTATACTGGTGAAATTGTTATTTTGAATGTGGTTAAACATAGAATCTCTCCTTTTGATAACATAAGACTTTTTGACATTGTGTATGTCGTTCGTTATCATAATTGCATTATGAACTATAAACCAAGGTTTATAGCAAATGAATAAAGCGAGGCCATAAGATGAAAATAAATGATGTTTCAAAATTAACGGATCTGCCTATATCAACCTTGAGATTCTACGAACGTAAAAACCTAATACCGGACACATTTGTTAAAAGAGATGCAAATAATTACCGTATTTATACTGAGGAAATTGTTGAATTTCTAGAAGATGTAAAGGCACTTTTATCCGTAGGATTTTCGGTAGAAGAGTTGAGTTTACTAGTAAATCAAGAACTTAATTTATCATATGAGGTAAAGAAAAAAGTAGTTGAACAAAAAATTAAAGAAATTGAAGATATTCAGAAGCGATTAAAAAAGTCGAAAAAATTTTTGCAAGCAACCTTGGAAGGAAAAGCGAATTTTCAAACGAAGTGTTAATGCTGTTGAGAGTCTAAAAAAGTATGAATGATTTGTACACATCACCATGTAGGCCGCGTGCCTTGGGTGATGTTTTTTTATGCTCCAAGATTACTCGGCCTTTGAAAGTACTCGGGAGATACTTCGGCCCAAACGCAAACAATGTGCTGATCGAAGGGGGAATTTGTAATCGGTAGCCTACTAGGTTTGCATTTATTTACTTCATTTTCACCTGCAAAACTAAACTATAAGGTATTTTCCTTGGGCGATGTATTTTTGCGTTCGAAAGCTCATCGCTATATTTTTCAATAAAGCCCTGTCGAGGACAGATCTTTTAAATTATAAACCTTAAATATTATTAAAGGTTTTTTAAGGAAATAGAAAAAGACGATTTAAATTGCCGTGTTATAATGAAAAACCACAAGAGTAAGACAGTACGATTTTGTGTTCGGTATGAGGAGGAATAATGTGAGCATTACAGATATGTTCAATTACTTACGCTTTCTGGGATTGCCAGTGGTCATTGTAGTTGGAATCGAGCTGCTTCTTATTGCAGGTTATTATACATTTTATTATCGCAAAAGAAGGCGAGAGGAAGAGCCCTGGCTGCCTATGAGCAAGCTTATTCTCGGTGCGCTTTTCATCGGTTATATTGTTTTTGTTCTCCAGTTGACCGTTATCGGCCGAGGTACGTCACATTTCTTGGAAATGAACTTATATCCTTTCGGTGGCTACATTGAAGCATGGCAAAAATACTCGCTAAGAGAGTTTCAAAACGGCATTTTTAATATTTTAATGTTTGTGCCATTGGGGATTTTGCTGCCATGTTTGAGTTACAAGTTTAGAGCGTTCAAACCGCTTCTTCTTGTTGTTGTATGTGCAACATTAGCTATCGAAACGTATCAGACGCTTACTGGCGCAGGTCTATTTGAGGTTGATGATCTTATTAACAATACACTCGGCGGCATTATGGGCTACCAGTTATACAGGCTTGCTGCTTCTATCATTGAGCACAAAAAACTTAAGATCAAGAGCCTGCTGGGCAATCTGTCCATCCCCATAGCAATCGGTTTGATGTTTTGTGCAATGAGTATCGTCTACAATCAGCAGGAGTTTGGTCAACTAGCCATTAATTCATATCACAAATGGAATATGAAAGGCGTTGAGCTTAGCGCTTCACTCACGTTAAGCCCAGAACCAAATGCTGCAGCGGTATACAAAAGAGTCGTAAATAATGATGAAATCGCAGCTCCGCTGCGGCAAAAACTAGCATTGACCGAGCTAAGCGTCAAGAAGTGGGGAAGTGATCGTGAAAGTGTGTTAACGAGCAATAGCGGAATACACTACACGTTATTTCAATCCAAAGAGGGAAACTGGTCGTTAACTGAAAATGATTACGTCCCAGCGCAAGACTCGCTAATTAATCCGAATTCTATGTTAGAGAAGGCGAAAACGATTGCGGATGATTTGGGCTTGCCTACCGAGAAGGCTGAATTACGAGGAGTAGATGACGGTGAGTATGCATGGTCGCTATCGCAGATCCCTGGAATGAACGAGGATTACTGGACAGGCGATTTCTCCATTGGCCTAAAAGAGGATGGCAGCATTTACGCGATCAATAGCGGAATTAAGCACAATCAATTTGTGCGGACGATGGATCTATTATCTCCAGCCGAAGTATATAAACGCATAGAGGATGGGGAATTTCAACAGCTGCAAAGAAATGCATTATTAACAAAGGATCAGCTTGAAATAAAAAAGGGTGACCATCTAGAAATAAAAGGAATAGAACTAACCTATATGTATGATTCAAAAGACATTTATCGGCCTGTATATCAGGTTAATGGAACATATAATGGAGATCCCAACTGGTTTACCTTGATTGATGCGAAGAATTAAAAAAGCTGATTTGGGCTTATTTTATTTTGATTCATAACCCTGAAAGCATATCCCTAGAAGCTCAGCTGGCATTTATAAAAGGGTACCCATACAGTGGACATTTTTAAAAGAATGTTTAGTGTAGGGGTACCTTTTTGTAGCTAGAGTGATTAGTGGGGGCGAGCCGTCACGCTCTATTCTTCTCCATCCAAGGAACGGTCCAGTCGATCAGGGGTCTTACTTCCATAAATCGCACATCAGCATTTCCTACTTTATGAATTTTTATATTTTTTTGTTGATCATATTCGTTTCCTAATCTACTAAAATCTTCGTCGTCGACTGCTTGAGTAGAATAAGTAACCCACGTTCTCTTGTCATCAATCATGATTGCACTGCTCTCATCTGCAAATCTTTTGGAAGAAAAATTCGCTCTCGTTTCCGCTAAATGCAGAGATGTATTTTTTTCATAKCCAACACCAATTAATAGTACATGTCCATTTAATTTATACAATTTATCTACAGGGGAACCGCTGCCAAAAATATTACTTAAATCATGTTTTTCTGTTATATATTCCGCGTGTTTCCCTACTGCTGCTATCGACCTTGCCGGGTGATCAGACCTTTTTGCCCCTGGCCACTGTCTAAACATTTCAGCCACGACACCCATACCGATGGCAGGTGTTATTTCTTTATCATATGCAGGCCAATTCTCACGAATAATAGGCCACCATTCCTTCGGTTCATTCCAATGAACTCCAGTAGAGGGATCAAGGTTTTTCCATGTCTGAGAAGGCATCATCAATGTTCCTTCTTCTCCTACGATTTCAAGAAGTGACCTAATCAATGTTTCAGCCCCGCCTACAACAAATCCCAAGCTTTTTAATGAAGTATGTACGAATATGGTTTGCCCTTCCATTAATCCGCAGTTTTTAAATTGTGTAATTAAATCCTCTTTCGTTAAAATCATTCTCGTTTCTTCGTTTCCAGTCATTGTACATCCTCCATTTCATTTGGAAAACAAAATAACCCCGCTACAGGTAGCGGGGTTGTCTCTAGCATTGCCAGAAAAGCATAGCCCTTGAATTACTCAAAATGGAATTATTTTTCAATAGTATACCAACAAAAATGACAGTCTACAATGGTCAGCAGAAAAAAATACTGATGAAGACAGAACGGACAACGTGTTGAAAGCAAGCTCTTAACTCTCGATTATGGTCTGTATACGACTCGATGTGCCTAAGATCGTCGCTAGTCTGAACGTATTATTCCATCAGCCCCTCGTCTACGGGCTTATTGCTCATGATTGGCCCCTAAAAGTAGTCAAGGGAGGTCGTTTCATAAGGGCGTTTGTATATCCTCGGAGTCAGTCCAGTTGGTGGGGGGATAAGTAGCTGGAGTGATTTGAGTTCAGAACATAGCAATCAGGTTGCTATAGGTGTGAAGCAAGTGCCGAAAGTAGTCGCATAACAGTATGTGAATTGGGTTTACATTACAATGTAGGCTGTATACCTTGGGCGATGTATTTTTTATGATCCGAGATAATACTTAATATCATAAACCACTTTTAAAATATTTAATTGGAGTCAACTTACATAATAAATCTTTATTTATTTTCCTATATTTAATTTTATATAAATAAAATTTTAGTTATATGATTTAAAAATGGTAAATGATAATCTCATTTTTGCGTCCCGCATGCGGCTTTTCGGAATATACTAAATATATTTTCGGTGAAAAATATGTAAAAACGTGTAATGATTGTATTGGGAGAAAGGGATGAAGATTTCAAATGAAGGAAAGGATATTGAAAGTTTATAAGGGGGGATAAACATAAATTCTATATAGCTTTTTGTTAAGACAATAGTTTTTTAATTTAATTAGCTGTAGAAAGGGTTATTTTCTTTTGGTTTATTTCATTGATTTGTATGTTTTTTATAGTAAATATTAACCAAAAATGGAGGGTAATATTTGTGAAAAAGATATCAATAATAATTCTTACATTAATGTTATTATTTTCTGCTGTTCCAACAGTGTTTGGCCAAGATGTTGAAAGCATCTCTATTGAACGGGAAATTGGATTCACAACTTCTGACATTATGGGTTTGGAAAAATATATCTCAGTTAATAAAAAAGGATTTTTTGAACTTGATTATCTTCTAGCTGTGAGGGATAATATTCAAAAAGAGTTATTAGAAGGCCAACAAAATTATTTCAATGAGTTGAATAAACTAATAGCTGAAAATAAACTTATTGCTTTTCCTGACCTTACTATTAAGAGCAACATAAAAGATCAGCTAGACTTAAATATCCAACTTAATAAATCTTCATGTGATGGAGTAACAAAGCCAACAGAATATCATTGGTGGGGATACAGTAGATTATTAGATAGTTGTAATGCAAACGGACTGGCTGCTGACTTAGCAGGAGCAGCATCAATAAGTGCAGGTGCAGCGGTTATAGCAGGCATTTTTGGTGGAGTTGCAGCAGTACCTCCTGGAATTGCCGCTGCATACTGGGGATTAGTATCTGCTCGGATTTATGCGAATAATAGCCACAGCACAGGTATTTATTTTGGAATGACTTGGGTCTATGTATTTAATATTGAACCTCAATAAGAGGAATGCGGTGATAAGATGAAAGAGTTAATAGTACCATATTCAATGATGGCTTTGGGTATTATAACAGTAATTCTATCGCTTATAAGGCTAAGAAAAGAGTTTAAGGATTCTTCAAATCCGAAATTTAAGAAGAACTTGAAATGGAAGCTTGCTTTCGGAACTATAATCGTTGTAGTTATTATTATATTTCTAACCAATTATTCAGTATCTAAATACTAGTGCTTATATGACAACAAAAAGTCGGTAGTCAACTCATGCGAGTTGCTTCCCGGCTTTTTGTTTTGTATGTCCACACTAGATTGAATGTTTATAACAACCGAAGTGTCTAAGACCTTCGCTAGCGGTTGTCCATTTAATCATTCAATGGAAATAGCGTTGACACCTGGTACAACGGTTGTATGATGAGAGGGTGTATTTGAGTGGGAATGGTGCATCAACTGCTGGTGATGATCTTGGAGCAAGAAGAATCAGATCGTCGTAGATACTTCACTCATTTGGAGGTGGACGTATGAAGAAGGAATGGGAATGGAATGTTAATGTTCGCTCTGTAGAACGGGAAGAAATCTGCTTTGCCTCAAATACTGCTTGGCAGGTGCAGGTGCAAGGCTATCGGCTATATGTTAATAAGGATCTGTCAGCAGAGCTACGTGCGCAGGATCAGGTTCGAATGACTGTTGGTGATTTAGGTAAACCTGACTGGGCTGCTTTTATCGGAACGGTAGTGGATTGCAGTACTGATTCCATCCTGCTTTATACGAGTCCCCAATATGAGTCAAATCTAATGAACACAAGGAAGTTTGAACGCCTATTCTCACCGCTCACTTTTATAGAGGGAGCCCAAAATGTTATTGATAAGTTCGGTTTCTTCCCCCCGTTTCATTACGATGAAATAACGAAGGTCCGTATGGAAGATGCAGGACTGCATGGCAATCAGAAAAAATTGTCTGTAACGATCAGGCATACATCCGCAGGCGGGCTGGAGCAAACTATTGCTTTGTATTTCGAAGACATTCAGCATGAGAAAATGAGCCCAACCGAGGAGTGCAATATCTGTTTGCAGCTGAGTCTCGCCTATGAAGGCGATCAAATTCGCGTCGAATTGGATGCCGTATCTGGGTTTGAAGCATCGTTTCTATGCCGAAAAATGATTGTACAATTTCACGATGAGAGTAAGAGCTGACAAACTTCATAGGCCAGACACTGAAAATACAGTGCATAATGGATCATTGATTC
>NZ_JBFTSN010000031.1:0-34686 GCF_056400045.1 Paenibacillus sp. 01L418 | reverse complement strand
AGCAAGTTCATGCTTAGCAGCGATTCCATTGACGATGTACAAGCATGGATGGTAAAAGAAGCGACGAGAATCATTGATGAGAAAGAAACAAAATAAAGTTAAGTGAATTGAAACCGAAATTGAGGAGCTTTGAGCAGTCTAGACATGGCTGCTGCAAAGCTCCTTTTTCTTGTGTCGGATCAATGGCAACTTAAGAGTGCAAGGAAAGGGAGATGCAGCATGGCTAACTTATCATTATCATTATCAGTGCCAACCGAGCAGCAGCGTCGTTGGCAGGATCTTGAACTCGGAATGTTCTGTCACTTTGGAATGAATACGTTTTGTGATCAGGAATGGGGCGATGGGAATGACTCACCTTCTCTATTTAATCCGGCCCAGCTTGATGCCCGCCAGTGGGTGCGTACGGCAAAGGCTGCAGGCTTCCGATACTTCGTCCTTACGGCAAAACATCATGACGGCTTCTGTCTTTGGCCGACCGCAACGACAGACTATTCGGTTGCATCTAGTCCTTGGAGAGAGGGCAAAGGCGATATCGTAAGGGATTGTGCAGATGCCTGCCTTGAAGAAGGAATTGGCTTTGGCCTTTATTTATCACCTTGGGATAGACATGAACCATGTTATTCCGATCCAGAAGCGTATGATCTCTTCTACGCTAGTCAGCTGGAGGAATTGCTAACGGGTTATGGTCCACTCGTTGAGATCTGGTTCGATGGAGCGGGCTCAGAAGGAAGAGAGTATGACTGGAAACGAATCATGAGCTTAATTAAGCAGCATCAGCCCGATGCCATGGTGTTTAATATGGGAGCACCGACGATCCGATGGGTAGGGAATGAGGATGGCCTTGCCCCTTATCCTTGCTGGAATACAGCTGAATCTGCTCGGGTAAGCATGTTTAGTGAAGGAGATCTAAAATGGCTGCCTGAAACACCTCGCTGGGTACCGGCAGAATGTGATGTCCCTATTCGGAAGGACCGATGGTTCTGGCATCCTGAGGAGGAGCATCTGCTGCTTTCCTTGGAGCAATTAATGGACATCTATTATCGGTCGGTTGGCCATGGTGCAACACTGCTTTTGAATGTAACCCCAGATAACCATGGACTTATGCCAGAGGCAGATGTGAACCGGGTTATTTCGTTTGGAAACGAGGTTCGTCGCAGGTTTGATCATCCACTTGCCGAGCTGTTTGGCGAGGGAGAGGTTATCGAACTTGTGCTGCCTCGGAAACTTGTCATCGACCATATCATCACTATGGAAGATATCGCTTATGGAGAACGGGTACGGGACTATAAGATAGAGGTTCAAGTCGGCAATGAATGGATAGAAATGATCCGTGGGAGCGCAATTGGGCACAAAAAAATAGATTTCTTCCAACCAATTTCCACGGACAGAATACGTTTAACTGTACTTGAGTCGGTAGAGCGGCCAATAATAAAACGTTTTGCCGTGTTTAATAGTAATTAGATTCGATGTTAGCATTGGAAACTATTAAGGTTGGGAGAGGAAACCATGAGTCAATTGGAGATTAGAGATGGGCAGTATTACTTGCATGGGGAGCCTTACCGTATAGTGTCGGGTGCCGTACACTATTTCCGTGTCGTGCCAGAGTATTGGAAGGATCGTTTGCAGAAATTGCAGGCATGTGGATTTAATACAGTAGAAACTTATGTTGCTTGGAATGTGCATGAGCCGCAGGAGGGTCAATTTCAATTTGAAGGAATGGCAGACATCGTCCAGTTTATTGAGCTTGCGGGACAACTGGGCTTGCACGTGATTGTTCGTCCCAGCCCATTTATTTGTGCGGAGTGGGAATTTGGGGGATTGCCGGCATGGC
Source organism: Paenibacillus sp. 01L418 (assembly GCF_056400045.1). NCBI lineage: Bacteria > Bacillati > Bacillota > Bacilli > Caryophanales > Paenibacillaceae > Paenibacillus > Paenibacillus sp. 01L418. The sequence continues at coordinate 32,855 of NZ_JBFTSN010000031.1, read as the reverse complement.
TATTGAAAGAGAGTGATATGCAGCTTCGCTGCTCGGATAGTGCCTATTTGGCGAAGGTAGACCTTTATTACGATGTATTAATTCCTAAGCTTGTTCCACTGCTCTCTACGCAGGGTGGCCCGATTCTTGCGGTGCAGGTGGAAAATGAATATGGCAGCTACGGCAATGATACCTCCTATTTGACCTATATTCGAGATGGGCTTGTACAAAGAGGGATAGACGTGCTGCTCTTCACTTCTGACGGACCTACTGACGAGATGCTGCTCGGCGGCACGATAGAGGATGTTCATGCAACAGTGAATTTTGGATCGCGAGTTGCGGAATCGTTCGGAAAGTATCGGGAGTATAGAGAAACAGAACCGCTTATGGTTATGGAGTTTTGGAATGGATGGTTCGATCATTGGATGGAGCCTCACCATGTTCGTGATGCAGCTGAAGTGGCTGACGAATTGGATAAAATATTAGAGAGTGGTTCATCGGTTAATCTTTATATGTTTCATGGCGGAACGAATTTCGGATTTTACAATGGCGCCAATCATATTAAWACGTATGAGCCTACGGTAACTAGCTATGATTATGATGCACCGCTGAGTGAGTGGGGAGATGTGACGAGCAAGTATGAGGCGGTTCGCAGCGTGTTTGCTAAGCACGGCATCGAGCCAGGTTGTGAGATGCCGCAGCCGATTCCTAAATATTCATATGGCAAAGTGACACTGTCAGAGAGCGCGACACTGCTTGATAATTTGGACCAATTATCAGAGCCAGTAAAATCGACAATTATACAGCCTATGGAGAAATTTGATCAGGCGTACGGTTTTATTTTGTATTCGACATGGGTAAAAGGACCTCGATCTGGGCAGAAGCTGCATATTCAAGAGGTTCGTGACCGAGCGCAAGTATTTCTAGATGGCAAGTTATTAGGTGTGGTGGAGCGCTGGGACCCTAAGCCCTTAGATATTAGCATTCCGGAAAATGGGGCAAGACTCGATATTCTTGTCGAGAACATGGGGCGAATCAATTACGGTCCTCGACTTCGTGATCCGAAGGGGATTACGGAAGGAGTGCTCCTTGATAATCAATTTTTATACAATTGGACGATTCGGACGCTTCCCCTTTGTCCTGATTCTTTATCATCTGTCCGCTACGAGAGAACGAATGCTCATGAATTACATGTAGAAACTCCTGCATTTTACAAAGGTTCCTTTGAGGTAGAAGCGATCGGGGACACTTTTTTAAGATTTGATGGTTGGAATAAAGGCGTAGCATGGATTAATGGCTTTAATCTGGGACGGTACTGGGAGATTGGACCTCAGCGTGCGCTTTATATCCCAGGGCCTTTGCTGCGAAAGGGACGCAACGAAATTGTTTTTTTTGAGCTGCATGGTTTCTTGACTGAGCCTGTAATCACGCTTAGCGACCAGCCTGATCTAGGGGAATCCGCAGCGGTGGATGACCGGGTGTTGAATTTTGTGCAAGATGAGCAGACAACCTAAATCTAGCTTTAACCCTAGGGTTTAGCGATGAAGTAAATCAGAGGGTGTTCCAAAAGCAATAAGCTTCAGGGGCACCCTCCAACAAACCTAGCCGTTTTGCACACTGTAAGAACCTATGTGTGTTTATTGCTCCATTTCCTGCCTCGACCATACGCCTCAGCAACTCTATAAGCGCATATATGTTCTTACAGACTACAAACCTAGCCGTTTCACACGCTGTAAGAACCTATGCGTGCTTATTGCTCCATTTCCAGCCTTGACCATATGCCTCAGCAACACTGTAAGCGCATATATGTTCTTACAGACCACAAACCTAGCCGTTTCGCACATTGTAAGAACCTATGTGTGCTTATTGCTCCATTTCCCGCCATGACCATACGCTTCAGCAACTCTATAAGTGCATATATGTGCTTACAGACCACAAACCTAGCAGTTTCGCACACTGTAAGAACCTATGTGTGTTTAGCTCCATAACCCGCCTCGATTATACGTCAAAATTCACTTGCCCGCCATTTGCTTAAGTGAGCATCAACAGACCCAAAAGAGAAAGATGCCATCATAGCTTCTGGTTGACCTTATTTTTGGTGCTAAACGAAAGCTCAATACACTTCATTTCGCCGCAGTTCCTCTTTTACATATTGCATGAAAAGATTTTTGGATGATGAATTATACTCCGTGTTACGTAATTGCAGCAAACCGACTGGAATGGTTGAATTCTTCAGTTCAACGTGAATTTTCACAACATTCGTGGGTAACGCTGTTGAATCTAGAACGGCTCCAACGGAAGGTATTCTCTGAACGAATGAAGGAATAGCCGAAATTTGATTCACCGTATATAGAAAAGGGGTTTCGGTGTAATGGGAATATTGCTTAGCTAACCGCAGATAATACAAGCAGGTATTTCCTCCAACGATCATTTGATAGTTAAGCAGTTCTTCAAAGGATATTATTCCGTTTCTTTCAGCCAAGGGATGGTTGTTCGCTACAATGAAGGAAATATTCTCGTTATATAGAGGCTCAAAACTAAATGAAGAAAAATCGGCAGGCTCTCCGCATATGGCAAAGTCCAGTTGGTTCTGGAGTACCGCTCGTGACAAGGAGTCGGTGTTCCCGCTGACAAAGTGACATGATACTTTTGGTTTAAGTTCCTGGAATTGCCGCAGTGAGCTTGGCAGCACATGCTCGAATATCGATGCTAGTCCTCCGACGCGCAGGGAGCCAATCTCCTCTCTTTGCAAAGCTTTTGCTTGCTCAGTTACATGGTTCCAGTGTTGAATGAGCTTGTCAATTTCCACGGCAAAAATTTGTCCAGAAGCGGTTAACTCTGCATCCCATCCTCGCTTAAATAGCTGGATGCCCAATTCCTTCTCCAGCCGCTGGACTTGATTAGTAATCGTAGACTGCGCGTAATTCAATTTTGCGGCCGCTTTGGTGAAGTTTCCTTCTTGAATAATGGTTCGAAACGTAATTAGTTCCTTTAAGTCCATAGCACATATCTCCATCGGTATAATTGAATTAAAATATCATTTTATTCAATTATACAAATAAATTAGCGGGGAGTAAAATTAAGTTATCCCATTGAAGGAGTGATATAAAATGCCATTCATCAGAGTAAGTTACATGGAAAACCAATATGGGAAAGAACAGCTACCCATCATAAGCCAGGCGATTATGAATGCACTAATTCAGCATTTTAACGTGCCGGAGAATGATTGCTTTCAAGTTTTCCATTCACACAAAGAAAGCGAGTTTTATTTTAGCCGGAATTACTTAAATATAGAGCGAAGTGACGGGCTACTCTATATTCAAATTACGCTCAAATCCGGAAGAAGCACCGAGCAGAAAAAAAGCTTTTACGCAAAGTTAGCCGAACGATTATCAAATACGCTTAACATGAGGAAAGAAGACGTTTTCGTCGTACTGGTCGATACGGAATTCGAGGACTGGTCATTCGGTAACGGCGTAGCACAAATGATCGAACGTCCAGACAACTAAGGGGAGGCATAAGAATGAAACATCAAAAAATCAAATCAACTGCCCGAGAATCGTTTGGGGATATTGCACCTACTTTCGTGCGATATTCGGAAGAAGTACTCTTCGGTGACGTGTGGAGAAGAGAACAATTATCGCTTCGGGAACGCAGTCTCCTTACGATATCAGCACTAGTCACCGGTGGACTTACAGAACAGCTCTCTTATCATCTCCGCCTTGCAAAAGAGAACGGTCTGACCGAAGAAGAACTGATCGAAGCGTTGACCCATCTGGCGTTTTACGCTGGATGGCCGCGAGCTGTGTCGGCGATTCAAGTTGCGAAGGAAGTATTCGAGGTGAACATATAAAGATGGAACACGCCAATTCGGGCGTGTTTTTTGTGTATAAGGATGTCCATGGGTTCACTAGAATCATGATATACTAAAGCTTATGGAATAGTTAAGTTTAAGCCTAAGAGGAGGACACAAGCATGTCAACTGTGACCTTTTACCGCGAGGATTCGCTGCCTTTTTTGGAAGCAAAGCGATGTATGAGGAGCGATCTTGCCTATCAAAAGCATTTTCATATGGATGACCGGGTGTTAAATTTTGTGCAAGATGAGCAGACAACCTAACGGTAAGAGGTTTTATCTTGAGGTAGTTTAAGGCCAGCATGTGGTTAACTACCTTGTTATCCTGCACATATGCAGTAACTTATTCCTTATAAGCGTGTATACCTCACCTATCCTGTATATTTGCAATAAAATGTTGAAAACTTCAATGGTTAGCTAACTAATCGGTCTCTATGTTGTATGGTGTGCAACATAGACGCCTATCCGCATCGCATACAAGCCTCTACCCTGCATATATGCAGGATAGAAGCGATTGGTGAGCTTGAGTGTGAAGTATATTTGGTTCTACTTGCTGTATATACACATCAGCGAAAAGGGTCTGTTCTAAAGGTAGCTACAGCTACTTTCGGGATAGACCCTCTCTCTTTGACGATAACTATTGGCAGCGGTAGACTTTGAGAGGGGACAAATGGGTTGACAAGATAAAAGGAAAATTAATTGAATAGATCAAAACTTTACTCTTGATGAAAAAATATTCAAGGAGTACAATTTTTTCAATATAATCAGGGGAGATTGACTATAAATAAATCTTTTACCTGATTTGATGAAAAAAGAGGTGGAATTGTCTTGGACATAACAAAGTTTTGTGAGGGGATTAGGCTTAACGAGGCTGCTCGGCGGCAAGTATATGCGTATCCTATGAAGGAAGAGGAGTATAGTCAATATAAACAACATTTTCTTTCAGATCGATATTCAATTTTTGAAAAGGTAAAGCAAACAAAAGGTTATCKGAAATTGTTATTGTATTTATTTGTTAGATTTGCTGTAGATGCGTATGAGGAGTACCAGATACGAGGGATTAGTGATCAATATTATTATGATACCTTCTCAGATATTCAGATCTGGTGTTTAAACTGCAAGCGAGATTTTAATGAATACGGAATCGAGGAATATAATTGGCTGCAGGAGCATGTTCAGCTTCGTTTATTCCGATTGGGCAGATTGCAATTTCAGCCTTTTGCTATAGATCGTGATTTAGAGGTAGAAGGACAAAAAATATTTAAAAATCAAATTGTGCTTAATGTACATATTCCACAAGGCGAACCTCTTTCTCAACAGGGCGTAGAAGAGTCCTTTGAATTAGCCAGAGTTTTTTTTAGAGGAATATCTCCAGTGTACATTTGTCATTCGTGGCTGCTTTATCCGGATTTAAATAAGATTTTAAGTCATGGCTCCAATATATTGCAGTTTCAAAAGCATTTTTACATCTATGATATCGATGAGGCTTCAAGGGAAGCAGAGCAAAGAATATTCAACCGATTAAGTGCAGACCCATTCAGTTATGAAGAGGAAACAAGCTTACAGCGCAGTGCGAAAGCATTTCTAGTTGCTGGGAACAACCTAGGAAGCGGTTTTGGAATTAAGCTGGACTAAGAAAAATTCAATTGTGAAACTCCATCATACGCTACTAAGAAGAACACGCCAATTCGGGCGTGTTTTTTTGTGTATATGGATGTCCATTGGTTCACTATAATCATGATATAATAAAGCTTATGGAATAGTTAAGTTGAAGCCTAAGAGGAGGACACAAGCATGTCAACTGTGACCTTTTACCGCGAGGATTCGCTGCCTTTTTTGGAAGCAAAACGATGTATGAGGAGCGATCTTGCTTATCAAAAGCATTTTCATGAGGAATATTCGATTGGACTTATAGATGAGGGTGAAACGAGCGCATGGTGCGATGGAACGCTGCTTCAAGTTGAAGCGGGAAGGGTCATTAGTTTTCCGCCGAAAATGATGCATGCTTGTCATCCTCTTGATGATATGGAGTGGCAGTACAAGATGCTTTTCATCAAGCCCGAATGGTTTCAAGGCCTTAATCATACAGAGCTTGGCCAGCTTGATATCCCGTACTTGCTGGAAGAGGGTAAAAATAATGTTTGTCGATTGCAAATAAACCGGACGATGGAGGCACTTATTAGCAAAGGTACTCCGCTTGAAATCGAAACGGCTTTAATTGAGCTGGTACAAGCACTCGTTAGTCAGAATACGGAAGATCTTGAACATGAATCACAGCGTAAACAGGATCAAAAGTACGTCAAACTGATAAAAGAGTATCTGCATGCGCATTATGACGAAAATGTTACGTTGGAACAGCTGGAGAATGAAGCGGGTATCAGCAGATTTCATCTTGTTCGTCTATTTAAGAAATGGAGCCATCTGCCTCCGCACGCTTATCAGATTTTGCTGAGAATCAATCATGCAAAGCTGGAATTGACCAAGCAGCGACCAATATCCGAAATTGCAGCAGAAGTGGGCTTTTATGATCAGAGTCACTTTTCGAAAGCATTTGTCAAAATCGTTGGGGCAACGCCGCAAAAATATGCTTTGTCTATTTGAAATGGAGCAATTTTATACAATACCGCTTCCTGCCTAGCTTGTAAACTTAGATTTACTTGAATAAAGGAGTGGTTGAACCATTATGCATTACAGATCAGACTTAGAAAAACAATTTACAGCAGCGCTCAAATCTATCGCTCGTCGTCCTGACCTAAAGTCATATGTGGAGCAAACGCCAGAGCTGAACCAAATGCTGCGACGTGCAGCTGCTCGGTATGTAACGGGTGAAGCAAGGCAAGATGGAGTTGAAGCAGCAAGCGAGCTTTCCTCCTAAGGATACGCGGTATCACTCGAGTATATCRGCGAGAATAYAGCTGATGTCGCTGAATGTGAGGCAGCAGTTGCAGAAATGATGACGCTCATCCATGAAGCTCGGCAAAATGAGCTTTCCGCACGAGTATCATTTGATCTATCACATATCGGGCTCTCGCTGGATAAGGAGCTTGCTTATTCGAATCTTATGAATCTAGCTGAGCAGGCGCAGAAAGCTGGTGTTGAACTATTCATTAGTATGGAAGAGTCCTCGAAGACGGACAGAATACTGTCTATTTTTGAGCGAGCAGCTTCTATTTATCCGAATGTCGGCATTACGTTGCAGGCGCATTTGAAAAGAACACCGCAGGATTTGGCAGCTATATCCTCACCTAGCCGTATCCGCATCGTCAAAGGCGCGTATCAAGAATCCAGTGAATACTCGTTACCTCGTACTCCTGCGCTAAATGATCGTTATGTTGAACTTGTCGAGAGCGCGCTCCGCCAAGGACATCGTGTATCGATCGCTACCCATGATGAGTCTATTATTGAACAACTTCTTAATCAAGGAGTGGGATCAAGCTCTAATGCTGAGTTTGAAATGCTGTATGGCATTCGTCCAGATTTGAGCAGCAAGCTGAAAGCAGCAGGATATCCGATCAGGATTTATCTTACTTATGGACATGAATGGTATTTGTACTTGTGCCATCGCATTGCGGAGTACCCGCCGAATCTTTTTCAAGCTGTCATAGATACGGTAAGTCATGAGGGAGTCCAGCCTGTGCAGTCGTATGAGTGAAGGAGCTTAGTGGTGTGATGCTTTCGCGCGAGAGCAACTATGCTGAAGTACACTATAAAATAATCGTAAAACGCTTGAATTTTCGAGCGTTTTTTTGTTTTTTGCTTGTTTATAGAAAAATGAGCACCTAAGGAAATTTATTTTAATGTTTGGGAGGTTTTGGGTACATTGGTCTAGAATTGTAGATATAAGTAGTTCCGAAGTCTGTGTTTTAACTGTAAACTAATTAAACTTTCGCTTGATAAACGAACTGGAGAAGCCATAATGATAATTAATAATAACCCATCTGCTATTAACGCTCATAATAGTTTAAAGAAAAATAATATCCAAACATCTAAAGCATCGGAAAAGCTGTCTTCGGGTCTTCGCATTAATCGTGCAGCTGATGATGCAGCAGGACTAGCCATTTCAGAGAAGATGAGAGCTCAAATCAGAGGGTTAGATCAAGCACATAAAAACGTTCAAAATGGGATATCGCTTATTCAGACTGCTGAAAGCGGATACCAGGAAATAACGGATATTATTCAACGACAAAGAGAATTGATTATTCAAGGCATGAATGATACGAATACGTTTGAGGACAAGCAGAAAATTGACCAAGAAATTCAACAGCTTAAAGAAGAAATAAATAGAATTGCTACCCAAACGGAATTCAATACCATTAATCTTTTGGGACGTGATGACTTTCAAATATTAGCCGACCGTTCAAGTCATACGATTAAAGTAAATACATCGGGACCGTTTCCTCCAACGACTATAATTAATGAACGGACAACATCCTTTTTTCCAATTGGTATGACTGAGGTTCCCGTAACCGCTCAATCTTCGAATACGAATACAACGATCGGTAACGTTAACAATTTTAACGCTTCAGTCACACCCATTACTTCACCTGATGAACGTGAGGGGTATAACAATTACGAAAAAAATGAACATATCCATACAGAGACAACAACTACAGGTACCTATTATTATGGAAGAGAACTAGTCAGCGATCCTAGATATAAAGAGCTTGATATTAAGCATTTCTCTATTAATAATGTGTTTTTTCAGACTGAGCTTATTCCAAGTGGAACTACAGTCGGACAGTACCCTGATTTTGGCGGATTTGAAGATCGGTTCATAACTGTTGAAATAGACGGTATCTCTCATACTCTTGATAACTTTACTTTAACGAGCTCGGCTATAACCTCGAGTGCGATTACAGCTGTTTATGAAAAAGATGGTATTGAAATTGAAAAGATTATGTCGACAGACGGGTCGGCTTTTAAAGCAGAGTTTAAAATTAGAAATCATTCCGGTATAGATGATAAACAAATTAAATTTAGTGCTGGTTTTAAGCCGGAATACGACGGATCATATAATATTTCGTCCTCCAGCGGAGTTCCCACAGGCGTTACTGCTAATCAAACGGAAATACCGAGTTCAGGGACTGTGTTTGAACTATCAAATGATCTTGTGAATTACGATTTTTCATTCCTGAATGGCGGAAGCTACGTTAAGCCTAATACATTAACAACGGGAAGCGATATTTTGCAATCGGATAACTTAGGTCCCAATTTCATCACTCCGACATGGGGAACGACGGATCTTGATGATGGCGCTGTTTTAGAATTTGGCATTGTGCTAAATCATTTTAATTTTAAGAAAGATGTTTACCTCGTAACGAATAAAACGACAAGTCAAATTGATTCAATTATTGAAACGGTTACTACGGACATAAAGGATGTTGACTATATTCCGCCTCGACTTGATATTCAAATCGGGGCAAACGAAAATCAATCGATAATTATTCCCCTTTTCAGTGTGAAGCTGGAAGGATTGGGTATTGCCAATATGTCTATTTTACCGCCGGCCATACCTAGTGAATCGCTAGCTCAAGCAGATCATGCCATAACAAGAGTTACAAACTATAGAACGATTTATGGAGCATTGCAAAATCGATTAGAACACACAGCGAACAACTTAGGAAATTATGCCGAAAATTTAACCGCAGCAGAATCACGAATACGTGATGCTGATATGGCAAAAGAAATGATGGATTTAACCAAATCGCGTATTCTGAATCAAACGGCACAMGCTATGCTCGCTCAGGCTAATCAAAATCCACAGGCTATTTTACATTTGTTCCAGTAACATGAAACCTACCTTTATGGTAGGTTTTTCATGTTGTTAGGGCATCTACATTTTCGCTATTGGTTGTGGATTGGTTAAATGGCTGCCGTATGGCAGGAGGATTGCTTTTAAGAGGATAAGGCATGGAAGAGCAGCAGTGAAAATAGTTTACGCATGGATCGAGCGCCAATTTTGTTCATTAGATTTGATAGATGATTTTTGACCGTCTTTTCACTGATCACGCATTTTTCGGAGATCTCGCGATTAGTAAAACCATATACAACGGAAAGGATGAGAATTTCTGATTCGCGCTGTGTAAGGCGATAACGAGTTGCAAAACTTTGCATAACAAAATCTAATCTTCGAATTAGAAAATCGTTAACATCTTCATTTTCTATATCGTAATTATTATTAAATATCGCTTCATGTGACGGTTTCTTAATTTCATAGGAGAGTTTCACTGTTTATACTTACCTTCTAGTATTAAGCGGATTGAGAAAAACACACTTAAAATGAGAAGCAAACAACCGATTGCGTTCCATACTATCACAAGCATTTCTACAAGTCTCCCTTGAACTTTTTTACTCTCACCTGCAGAAAAAAACATTGCTAATCCTAATTGTTTATCCAACTTTTCTCATTATAGATAATACGAAAGGCTTATTCTAGATGAAGAAGATCATTAGAAAATCGCTTTTTCGTCATTTTTCGACTGCTTTTACCTCGAACATATGACTTAAGTCATGTTTATGATAAAATAAATGGTAAATCTATCATCCCACTCGGGGGCATTACTATGGATGTACAATTAAATAACAAAATGACTCACATCTTGTTCATCATTGTAATAGGAGCGACGATTTGCTTATTGTTTCATACGAGCAAGCTATCTGCTTTGCTTTTATTGCTGGTATGTACGTATATAGCAATCGTCTTCATTCGAAATTACATCCTAAAGATTAACCTAGAAGGATGGATAGGCATATTGAGCTTATCTATTCAATTAATCTTGGCATCTGTTATATCAATAGGGTCGGACAGCTTTTTTGCACAAATTTATATTTTAATTCTCGTTGGAGAATTTAGCTTTTATCACAGCAGAAAACTGTCCATTATCTTTACTACGTTGAGCTATGCTAGTTTTGTACTAGGACTTTTGGTTTATCGCCAATTCCCGCCCTTTAAAGAAATAGCTTATATGTTGCCTCGAATCATCGACTACTTTGCAATTTTTGGGATAAGCCTCCTTGCAAAAATTGCTTTTCAGCAAAAGAATCAGCTGGCCAAAGACAATGAACAGCTGCGAATCGCATCCATTGAGTTAGCAAAGAAAACACAATTACAAGAGCGGACTAGAATATCCCGTGAAATTCATGATTCCGTTGGACATACGTTAACATCAGCGTTAGCCGGCCTGCAAACAGCAGTACATGCGATTGAGAAAAACAATTATGCGATTGCAAAAGATATGATCAATAGAACGAAAGAATATATTCATAATGGTTTGGATGATGTGCGAAGCTCAGTACAGCTGCTGCATGAAAATGTTCTAGATCAACCTTTTATACCTGAGCTTATTAAGCTGATCGATGAAACGAAGAGACAAACTCAGGTGGAAATTACATGCGAGATTGATGCCGCATTGCCTGAACTGCTGCCAATAGTCGAAATAACGATTTATCGGGCATTGCAAGAAGGCCTTACTAATGGTATTCGGCATGGTTGCAGTACCCATTTTGAGTTTTCGCTAACTCATCGTGATGGGCAGATCCGGTTTATTTTATCCAATAACGGAAAAGTTCCATCGCAATTTGTTCATGGTTTTGGTTTGAAAGCGATGAATGAGCGAGTGAAGGAAATTGGCGGAGAACTAACGATTTTGAACGAGCGTGCTGCCGATGGTGTAGCACTAGACATAAGCATACCTATTCAGACGAAAACGATAGAGCGGAGGGAGCAAATTGTCTAAAAGAACGATTGTGATAGCAGACGATCAGCCCTTAATTCGCGATGGTTTGGCAGCTATTTTAAGTATGGAGGAAGAATATTTAGTTGCAGCTACAACGGGTGATGGGTTGGCAACGATAGCGCAAGTACGATTGCACCGTCCTGAGCTGGTTTTGATGGACATCCATATGCCGAAGTTAGATGGTTTGGAAGCTACAAAACGAATCAAAACGGAATTTCCGGATACCAAAGTGCTCGTTCTTACAACATTCGAGGATGAAGAATACATATGGGAAGCGATACGGCATGGAGCTAACGGCTTTTTAGTTAAAGGGGTTGAGACTAAGAAGCTTCTCTCTACGATTCAGGATTGTTTAGAGGGGAGAATCAATTATCCCAGTCGTATTCAGAAACGTCTTGTACAGGCTCTTAACTTTCCAGAACAGCATGAACAAGGATCACCCAAACAAATTTCCGAGCCTTATTCAATCGAGCAGACTGATGACATGCTGAATGGTTTGTCCGCACAGGAACGAAATATTGTAATGCAATTGAAACAAGGGAAGTCGAATCAAGCTATCGCTTCTGAATTGTTTTTAACGACGGGTACAGTAAAAAATTATTTGAGTGCGATTTATAAAAAACTGAAGGTTTCGAGCCGAACGGAAGCAATCGCATATCTTCATCATTCTTCGGGAACATCATCACCCCCGAGTTCTACGTAGTCGATTGCCGAAAAAGCTGATTTTGGGATAGCCCGAAGTCAGCTTTTTTGCGTAGTCGTACGATGTATTTTATGATGCGGCGCCATGCTTATTTGTTTAGTTTTTTTCRAAACCATAATCCCGTTCGACCTTGCAAACTCTTGTTTTGTAACTGCTATACCATTCCGCTATTCCTTGTTGTTGTGCGACCAAATGCCGTTCATTTTGTTTCCATTTTTGTATCGCTTCAAGGGATTCCCAATAAGACACGGTAATGCCTAGTCCTTCTCTCGCACTTTCTACACCAAGATACCCCGGTTGAACGGAAGCAAGCTTCACCATTTCATCCGCCATTTCCTTGTATTGGTTCTCAATTGCTGTTCGTTCTGATGTAAATATGACAGCATAATAAGGCGGTTGTGGCGTTTTAGCAATTTCACTCATGATTTGCCTCCTTGAATTTGTACATATAAAGTTTAAAGAAAATAATTATACAGTTGTTCTTATCGAAAATAAACAACAGGATGAGCAGAAACCAATATGTGTATTTTGAAAAACATAACGTTTGTGCTATCATAGTTTCTTCCGAATATTAGATTGATGGTAGCAAAAGATTACATATTCCTACACAAATGAGTATTCGAGCAATCACATCAATAGATGAAATTATATTGTTATTAATTCCTTGCCTTGGGAAGTATAACTATGAATGGATTCTTAGAACGACATCGAGAGGGAAACAAATGGAGCAAATGATTCAAGATTTAATTGGTATTGTGAATGATTTTTTATGGTCGAAGCTGTTGATTGTTATGCTTATTGCAATTGGCCTTTACTTCACCCTGCGGTCAAATGTACTGCAATTGCGTATGTTAAAGGAAATGTTCCGTCTGCTGTTTGAGTCCACAAGCGGTCCGCGCGGCAGCATTTCACCATTTCAGGCGTTTTGCATTAGTATGGCAGCTCGTGTAGGAACAGGGAATATTACCGGAATCGCTATCGCGATCGCGTTAGGTGGACCAGGGGCTGTGTTCTGGATGTGGATCATCGCGATTATTGGTTCAGCCTCAAGCTTCGTAGAAAGTACGCTTGCTCAGGTTTACAAGATTAAGGACGGAGAGAGCTTCCGCGGAGGCCCAGCTTATTATATGCAAGCGGGTTTAAAGAAGCGGTGGATGGGCGCCTTATTTGCGATCTTAATTACGTTGTCCTTCGGGCTCGTATTTAATGCTGTGCAGTCGAACACGATTACGATTGCTTTTGAGAACTCTTTTGGCACCAATCGACTGGCAGTGGGATTGATTATGACAGCGATATTTGCTGTTATCATTATTGGCGGTGTTAAGCGGATCGCCAAGCTATCCGAATATATTGTGGTTGTGCTGGCGGTTTTGTATATTGGGGTAGCTCTTACGATTGTTGTGATAAATATTACAGATATGCCGGCAGTGCTTGCTTTAATTGTAAAAAATGCGTTCGGAATAGAACAAGTAGCCGGCGGCTCACTTGGCGCAGCGCTTATGCATGGCGTAAAACGCGGTTTATTTTCTAACGAAGCAGGGATGGGCAGTGCACCCAATGCTGCAGCTACCGCAACGACCAGCCATCCGGCGAAGCAAGGCTTGATCCAAGCGCTTGGTGTTCTGTTTGACACCTTAGTCATTTGTACGAGTACAGCATTTATTATTTTGCTGTCAGGCGTATATGAACAGCAGGGACTAGGCGGAATTGAACTCACGCAAGCAGCTCTGAGCGTACATATGGGTTCATGGGCATCGGGATTCCTAGCCATCATGGTTTTTCTGTTCGCGTTCAGCACATTGATGGGCAATTATTATTATGGGGAAACGAATATTGAGTTTCTCAACACTAGTAAAGTCTGGTTATGGCTATACCGTATTTGTGTGCTGGCGATGGTCATTTTCGGGTCGGTTGCCAAAGTGCAGCTTGTCTGGGATTTAGCAGATTTGTTCATGGGACTGATGGTGGTGGTCAATCTCATCGCCATTACTCTTTTATCACGAATCGCCTTTGATGTGCTGCGGAACTATATGCAGCAGAAGAAGGCAGGGCGTGATCCACAATTTGTTAAGAGCAGCGTCAAAGGTTTGGAAGACGTGGAATGCTGGGATGACTGAGAACCGCATTATGCACAAAGATAAATAAAAGGAGTGTCCTACAGGTCAGAAGTAATGACTTGTAGGGCACTCCTTTTTGTATTTATGGTCATCATCAATCACTTTTCTCTTTGCAATATGATGAAGCTCGCAGATGATAAATGCTTATGTTTTTGTTCGATAATACGCTCAACTTTGTAGTTGCTATAGGCTTTCAAATGATTTAAAATATCCCGATCTCGAATCGTCGGCACGACGTTTGGCTCGTCGGCGCTTGTAATTCGTGTATATAAAATGACATACTCCGCCTCGCATGAGAAAATGTCGTTCAACGTTTTGTTGAAATCATGGTCATCCGTAATATGGTAAAGAACGTCTAAACAAACGACGAGCTCGCATGTTAGATAACCATGGTTAACGAAGTGTCGAGGGTTGTAGGAGAGAAAGCTTTTGGAGCGATCACCGGCAAATCTTTGCGCGCAAATATCGATGGAGGAATTGGCTACGTCCAAACCTAAATACTGTTCATAGCTCATTAATGATATTTGGTTTCCATCCCCGCATCCGAATTCGATTACCTTTTGAATCCCATGTTCGCTTATAAAAGAATTAATTACCTCCGCTTTAAAGTCCGCCAGCACACCGTAAGAGCCGCTGCCTGATGTGCCGCCTTGGGAGTAATTGTTGTCCCAATACGTCTTATAGTCAAATGGCGTCTTTGGTTCTTCGGTCATGTTGATCATTAGCCTCCTTTTATTTCATCCATTTCCTTGGCCTCCACCATTATATGTATAACAGCTTTTAAGTGAACCGAAGCAAAGTCCTTATAATAGAAAACAACAAAATATTCAAAAAATAATAAAGCAAAAACTAAAAATGTGTTTTTAGTTGTTATTAGTTGTTTTTATGTTGACTTTGTAAAGGTAGGTGAGTATGATAAACATGGAAATCATGAGTCGGATTGGGGTAGCACTTATTTCATATAGAAGAGGAGAAATGATGAATGGAGAAAATAGCACGGGTGTTCATTATAGGTTGGGATGGAGCAGGGAATTTTGTGAAAGATGCGCATACACCTAATTTGGATCGATTAATTCGTACAGGTACGTTCACATTTGACGCTCAAACGGTCTCACCAACGATTAGTGCGCAATGCTGGGGATCGCTTCTTCACGGAGTAGGTCCTGAAAAACATGGTCTTACGAATGATATCGCCAGTGAACATACGTTTCCCGAGCAATCGCAATATCCTTCCATTTTTCGAATCGTTCGGGATAACATGCCAGATGCCAAAATGGCGGCGTTCAGCGTCTGGAATCCAATTAACGATGGCATTATCGAATCGACGATTGGTGTGCATAAAGTATCGATGAATGACCGTGAGCTTTCGCTTGCGGCTGCTGAATATATTAAGGGGAATCCCGATGTGTTGCTGATGTTTATCGGCTTAGACTTACCCGATGGAGCGGGGCACCAGCATGGATTCAATACACCTGAACAGCTGCTTGCCATAGAAGAGACGGATGAAAGTACAGGAATCATATTACAAGCCATTGAAGAGACGGGACTTCTGAAAGACAGCTTGATTATTGTCGTTTCCGATCATGGGGGCGGCGGAGAGCAGGCTTATCAGCATGGCAGCGATCACCCACTGGACAAAACGATCTTCTGGGGCTGCACTGGCCCTGGAATTAAACATAATGCCACGCTTCAAGGTGAGCTAATGATTACAGATACGGCGGCAGTTGTTCTCCACGCACTAGGGCTCAATGCAAGAAGCTGGGAGGCCAAGCTGCCTGAAGGCCTTTTTAATCCTTGATCTTTTTTATTCAAAAGCTATGCCTACCCAAAAAACAGCGCGTCCTTAACTAAGGAACGAGCTGTTTTTTTGGGGATATAGACAAATCATTACTAAATTCGTGATAAAAGATGAGCTATTTTCGCTAATATAGGTGGCTTTGTGAGTGAATCTGACAACATTAACAGGAGCATATTTTACGCACTTAAACACTGCGAAAATTGCAAAAATAAGTCATTTAAAATAATAATTAACTGCTGTTGACTTCCTTCTAACGAGGAGGTAATATAATTTTTACAACATTGTATACGCTTACATTTTAAATAAATTTTTGAATACATATAGTAAGGAGGAGGTGTGTTTATAATTATCAGAAAATTCAAACAACATTTTGGAGTATCTAATTTTTTTACGATGGGGAGTGAGCCGAATGCAAAAAAAAGAATGTGTAGCGATGCTGCTTGCAGGCGGTGAAGGAAAAAGATTAAGCCATCTCACGTCTAAGCTAGCAAAGCCAGCTGTGCCTTTCGGCGGCAAATATCGGATCATCGATTTCACGTTAAGCAATTGCAGCAACTCAGGTATTCATACGGTTGGGGTACTGACTCAGTATCAACCGATGGTACTGAACGCTTACATAGGAATAGGCAGCTCATGGGATTTGGATCGAAAAAATGGCGGGGTTACCGTGCTTCCTCCATTTATGGAGCAACGAGGCGGGAGCTGGTATAAAGGGACGGCGCATGCGATCTATCAAAATATTCATTATCTCGAACAATATGATCCTGAATATGTTTTAGTTMTTTCCGGTGATCACGTATACAAAATGGATTACTCCCTCATGCTCGAGCAGCACAAGGCAAGGAAAGCGGATGCTACGATCGCCGTAATTGAAGTCCCATTACATGAAGCAAGCCGATTCGGCATTATGGATGTGGATCATGAAGACCGAATTATTGAATTTGAGGAAAAGCCGAAGCTGCCCAAAAATAATCTCGCCTCCATGGGCATATATATTTTTACTTGGGATGTATTAAAAAAGAAATTAATTGCAGATGCGCAGGACCCTGAATCAAGCAATGACTTTGGCAAAGACATTATTCCATCGATGCTCTACAGCAGCCATTCTATTTTTGCCTATCGTTTTAGCGGCTATTGGAAGGATGTTGGAACCGTTGAAAGCCTGTGGGAAGCACATATGGACCTTCTTCTTGAAAATCCACCGTTTACGCTTCATGATGCGAAGTGGCGAATTTACGCTAAAAACCCTAACAAGCCTCCTCATCATATCGCATCTACCGGCAAAGTGACAGGCTCCTTAGTGAATGAAGGATGTATGGTTTTTGGGGAAGTGGATCATTCCGTACTCTTTTACGGTGTTCATGTTGGTGAAGGCAGCCTCATCAAAGACTCGGTTATTATGCCGGACGCAAAGATTGGGAACAATGTCACGATTCATAAAGCGATCATCGGCTCGGGCACTGTCATTCAAGATGGCGCGATTGTAGGCAGCGCGGGTGATGCGGCTGAAATCACTCTAATCGGTGAAAACATGGTCATTTCTTCTCAATTGATATAGGAGTGAATGCGATGAATAATGTTCTAGGCGTCATCAATCTCAGCATTAATCAGCCGCTCTTGCATGAACTGACCTACTCAAGAGCGACAGCGACGGTACCTTTCGGCGGCAGATATCGATTGATTGATTTTGTATTATCCAATATGGTGAATTCCGGAATTAACAATGTGGCAGTACTCGCTCATAACAATTATCGTTCCATCATTGACCATTTGGGTTCTGGGAAAGAGTGGGATTTGGATCGGAAATACCGAGGATTGTTTATTTTGCCCCCTAACAATAGCAATGTTCCCGGCTTTAACGGCGATTTGCAAAATTTTTACGGTTCTC
This sequence comes from Paenibacillus sp. 01L418, assembly GCF_056400045.1. NCBI lineage: Bacteria > Bacillati > Bacillota > Bacilli > Caryophanales > Paenibacillaceae > Paenibacillus > Paenibacillus sp. 01L418. The sequence goes on along the minus strand of NZ_JBFTSN010000031.1, from coordinate 14,779 downwards.
TCGAATATTTTGCCCGCAGCACGGAGGAGTACGTCATCGTTTCAAGCAGTCATATGATTTGCAATATCAACTATACGGAAGCTGTAGAAAATCATAAGCGCACAAATGCAGATATTACTGTCATCTACAAGGAAATGGACGTTGATCGTGACGATTTCTCTAACCTCATTACGCTTGACTTGGCTCGGGATGGGCGAGTCGTACGTATGACAGAAAATCGCCAGAACAAGGAAAGCAACAAAGCCTATATGCGGATGATCATCATTAAGAAAGAGCTGCTTATTAATCTGGTCAAAAAAAGTGTGAATCAAAACTACTATGACCTTGTCCGGCATGTCATTATTCGAAATCTGAACGAGTTAAAAGTGTATGGCTACGAATATAAAGGATATTTGGCCGTCATTAATTCCGTTCAAAATTATTTTAAGCACAGCAAAGAGCTGTTGAATCCTGAGGTATGGAAATCTCTATTTTACGAGCCGGGTGTTATTTACACCAAAATCAAGGATGAACCGCCTGCAAGATACGCGAGTAGTGCCATCGTTAAAAATTCACAGGTGGCTAACGGTTGTATTATTGAGGGAACTGTGGAAAATAGTATCTTATTCCGAGGCGTTCGAATCGGGAAAGGGGCCGTTGTTCGAAATAGTATCGTGATGCAGAAATGTGTGATTGATGAGGATTCTAGCCTTGATCACGTTATTCTCGATAAAGAGGTACATGTCACGCGGGGAAATAAGCTGGCAGGAGAGGAAATGTCACCTACCGTTTTCTCAAAGAAAAGCATAATATAAAACATACAGCGACCGCTTCTCGTTTTTTACGGGAGAGCGGTCGTTTTGTATTTTAACTTACTTCATGCCTTCCATCGCAACTCTGGATTCGCTGCGCATGCGCAGCTTGTATTCTCGTGGTGAGCACTGATTTTGCCGTTTAAAGAGCTTATAGAACTGGGCCATGTTCGTAATGCCGACCTCGTAGCTGACATCCATGATGCTTAGCTCACTCGTCAGCAGCAGCAGCTCGGATCGTTTAATTCGTTTATAGTTGACGTATTCAACGAAAGAGACGCCCATCGTTTTTTTGAAATATTTAATGAAGTAGTGGTAGCTCAAATTAAGCAAAGAACTAGCATCCTCTACGGACAGCTTGCTGCTTAAATGGGTGTCCACATAATCGAGAACGGGTCGTAATCGATTTAGTTCAATTTCCTCTGTATCGTTCAGCAGGTTTCGGCTGTCGCTTCTAAGCAGCAGAAGCAGCAATCGCTTTATAATTGAGCTGATAGCAATCTCGTAGCCTCTCATCCTCGTTTGCGACTCTTTGAATATTTCCAAAATGAAGGCATGGGTTTCTTGCTTGGCTGTTTCGTTCATGTCAAAAATATAATTAAGCTTATCTAGCGGCTCTGTCAGCTCGGAGAAGCAATTCAAATAAGGCATCGTACTCTGGTCAAAATGTTTGCCCAAATCTATCTGAAATACAACATAGTGCTGTACTTCCGAAAGTGGTTTGTGGGAGCGATGTGGCTGGGAGGCGCCTAGCACCATAACATCGCCTGGTCCGAGGACGGCATAGCCGTGCTTGCTTTGCACACCTAAGTGACCTTCAATAATAGCGAGGAATTCTACTTCTTTATGATAGTGCCATGGATGTTTCTCAAGCGTGCTGAAATAGTCAGCTTCGGAGTAAATCTCCCAAATTTTAAGAAACAATAGCGGATTTTGATAAATGACTTCTTCATTGATCGCTTCGGAATGCGTATCAATGGAGGTTTTTATGATAGGCATGGGCATGACCTCCATTTTGAAGTATACCACTTTTGGAAATGTTGAATCAATAAACGCGTCATTATTAGCTGTCTTTTCAGCTCATTTGAAAAAGGAAGACACTTTTGAATATAAAATCAGCATGTTTAAGTATTACGTAAACGGCGCGAATTTTTTATACTGAGATTAACTGAATGAATAAGGAGTGTTCATATAATGGCAAAGGTAACGGTATGGAATGAAAATCGTCATGAGCAATTAAATCCGGTTGTAGCTGGAATTTATCCTCAAGGTATTCACGGTGCGATTGCAGGATTTTTAACTGAAGCTGGCTACGATGCGGGAACGGCTACACTAGATGAGCCAGAGCATGGATTAACGGATGAGGTATTAAACAATACAGATGTACTCATTTGGTGGGGACATCTTGCGCATGGAGATGTAAAGGACGAAATCGTTCAAAAAGTACAGCAGCGCGTGCTGGATGGAATGGGCTTGATTGTTCTTCACTCCGGTCATTTCTCCAAGATTTTTAAAGTATTGATGGGTACAAGCTGTGACTTGAAATGGCGTGAAGCGGATGAGAAGGAACGCCTTTGGGTTGTAGCGCCAAGCCATCCGATTGCTGCAGGCCTTGGGGAGTATATCGAGCTGGAAAAAGAAGAAATGTACGGCGAGCATTTTGACATTCCTGCTCCAGACGAGCTTATTTTTACAAGCTGGTTTGAAGGCGGAGAAGTGTTCCGCAGCGGCTGTACGTTTACACGTGGAAACGGCAAAGTATTTTACTTTAGACCGGGACATGAAACTTATCCAACGTACCATAACAAAGACATTCAACGCGTCATTACGAATGCCGTGAAATGGGCACAGCCGGTAGACCGCAATCGCCCGGTTTATGGAAATGCACAGCCACTTGAAAAAATTTCGGTAAAATAAAATTATAAAAAAAGTAATGTAACGCTTGGGATTTGAATCCCAAGCGTTATTTTGTTTTGAGCACTATTTTGAAGCGTAACATTTAGTCAAAATAGAGCATTGGCAAATGGGGTATAATCCACCATACTAAATGGAGTGATCGCTCGGGCTTGCCTGCCCGATTGCATAGATGAAATCCTTGTCGCACGAACAATACAATAAGCGTGCACTATATCTAAAGCCGGCTGCGTGCTTTTGGATATGGTGCTTTTTAATCCTATGGCCGATTGTAAAGAAAGCAGCGTTAATCGTGTTGGCAAGCGGCTGTTTTGGCGAAAACAATGCAGGAAGTTGAAAACGGTTTATTGATCTTACCAGCGCAACCGCCTAAGATAAATAAAACCAAACTCGCACGGCCTGCACATGAGAAGAGGGCATTGCTCCTGAAGAGGCTGCCATGCCTCGATACGGAAACGGTATCGGGGTTTCTTTGGTTTACATCACCCGGGAAATAATTACAGTGTGCTTTTGCAGAGAAAGTTTATGTGTTCGTTGCATGGCTTTGAAACTTCAGGTAAAGGGCGGCTGTTTATAAACAAGAAAACGGCGCTAATCATCAGAGAAAAGGGTGAGGGCTAATGATGAGCAAATCGTGGTTTAATCGGCTGCTTCTTTCCTATATGCCGATATTTATTATCGTAGTTACCTTCACTTTTTTTGTGTTTTTTCAATTAATTAGTGAGCAGGGTCGGAAAGAAGCTATTAATGCTAACAGCATGTTGTCTTTGCAAGCGATGAGGTTAATCGACACGTCCTTGCGAGCGATAGATAACATGGTGATGAAGGAATCGATTAACAACAAGTCACTTATCGATTTTTTCAACAGCAACGAGAATGGTGACCCTTATATTAACATTAGCGCCGTCATGAAAATGAACGATATGATTTCTTATTATCCGCTCATTGATTCTGTCTATCTGGTTCGCTATGAAGATCAGGTTGTGCTAAGTAATGCGACGGGCGGACATATCGACACCTATCCAGACAAAGCTTTTATCGAGCAATATCGCAATACGATCTCTCAGAAATGGACGGATAAGCGGGCATTTAAGCAATTTACGTTATTGGAGAGCAAGGATGTTGTCAGCCTCGTGAGAGGTGCTCCATTCATGACGGGTGAAAAAGGTATGATCGTTGTCAATGTCGCAACGGATTCTTTGGAGCGTTTAGTTCATGAGCTTTACAATTCGGAAGTCAGCTTCATTCGCATCAAAGACGGAGCGGGCAATGAATTGCTCAATGCGGCAGAACCTGTAGATTCTATGCGCGTTTATGCAAATTATAAATCGAGTTATTCAAATTGGTCTTATATAAGCGGTTTTGTGCAAGGTACGTTTATTCAAACGGTATCGTTGCTCTATAACGTATGGTTTGTAATCGGGCTCCTGATGATCATTGCAGGTCTCGTATGGATGATTTATATATCAAGGCGAAATGCGAAGCCGGTAGAACAAATTGTGTCACGCTTCAGCGGATATAAATTAGCGCTGGCAGAAAGTGGGAAAAATATCGGATCGGGCAGGATTAACGAGTTTGTCTTTATCGAATCCGCACTTGATAATTTAACAGAGCAGGCAAGGCAATATCAGCAGCAATATAAGGAAGATCTTCATTTACGGACACGTAATCTATTCCATCAGCTTATTGAGGCTGGAGCGGAGCTGACGCTTGGGGAATGGCAGCGCGAAGCGCAGCGGCTGCAGCTTCCCGCGCCTGCGGATCGCCATACGCTTATTGTCATGGAACTGGATAAGTACGGAGAGTTTTGCAGCAGTTATTCGCGAAACGATCAAAATTTGTTGAAATTCGCTCTGCGAAGTATTACTTATGAGCAATCGTCACGCTTCGGATACGCGTGCTGGGCAGAATGGACAGCCTCTTCTCGTCTCAGTGTTATTTTATTTGAGAGCGGGAATGCTCCTGCTGCAATGCTAGTTCAGCTATGTGACAGCATTCGGGCTTGGATTGAACAAAATATGAAGTTCACGATTAGTATAGGAATCGGTGATCCAGCCTTGCAGCATTCTGAAATCGCAAAGTCGTTTCAACAGGCTTTGGAAGCACTTAATTACAAAATGGTGCTTGGCGAAAATCGCCTTATTACACGCGAGGATATGATGAGTCAAGGCCAAGTTGAAGTATACGCTTATCTTGGGATGATTAGATCGGCTGTTTATGCCTTCCGCAAATCAGAAGCGAGCTGGAGAGCAGAATTAGACGATTTGTTCAGCCAGATGAAGCAAGGCTTGCTCACTAAGGACGAGATTATGAATGTTATTAATTACTTGCTTTATAGTTTGGGACGCGAGCTGTCTGCTCTCGGCAAGGAATTTAATCTCGTATGGGAAAGCGAAGCACTGCCGGTTCTAACGGGGAAATTGGATAACTGCCATTCTCTGGAAAATATGCACGAGGCGATCATCGGTAAAATGACAGAGCTTGAGCATACGCTTGCAGATATGCGATATAGCGGTCAGCATGCCGGCATTATTCAGGAGATGCGGAGAGTTATTGAAGAGGAATATGTAAATCCGAATATGTCGCTTGAATATTTAAGCGAGAAATATGATATGAATGCCAAATATGTGAGCAAGCTGTTCAAAGAAACAACAGGCCAGAAGTTCATTGATTTCTTAATTGATATTCGGCTGAATGAAGCGAAGCGGCTTTTGAAAGAGACACGGAGGACGGTTCAGGATATTGCGGAAGAGGTTGGCTACACAAGTGCGATTTCGTTTACGAGAGTGTTCAAGAAAGTGGTTGGATGCTCGCCAGGCGAATACCGTTCAGAGACGCTGAAGCAGCAAAATGGCTGAATATACATGGTGTTGAAAATCGTTAAGCGCAAGAATTATGTTAGTTCTTTTATCGAAAAATGGATGCTATAGGGACGGCAGCACCGATAGTATAAGGTGCTGCCGTTTCTTATGGAGCAGCGATGCGAAAAAGGTTAAGCGAGCAATTAATGTATCTTGTTGCATGGTGAGGGCAGCTTATAAAATGATCACATGAAAGCGCAACCAAAAATGAGAATGTTAAAGGAGGCTAGCCCTTGTCCAAAGTTAATCATGAATGGCATTCCGTTCCGCAGGCCTTTGCACATCCAGCAAGAAGGTATGGGCCTCTACGCAAAATGGCTCGCCACTGGCAATTGTATATCGTCATTTTATTGCCGATTGCTTATCTCATTATATTCAAATATGTCCCCATGGCTGGCATCGTGATCGCGTTCAAAGATTACAACGTCATTAAGGGCATCTTTGGAAGCGAGTGGATCGGGCTAAAATATTTCAAGCAGTTTTTCGAATCACCAAATTTTTGGCTCTATATGAAAAATACGCTTGGCATTAGCTTCTATGGCTTGTTAGTCGGCTTTCCAGCCCCAATCATCCTTGCGCTTGCGCTTAATGAAGTGCGCAATGGACTATTCAAGAAAAGTGTACAGCTGGTTTCTTATGCACCTTACTTTATATCAACGGTCATTATGGTATCGATCTTAATTGTCAACTTGACCCCAAACGTGGGGATCGTCAGCAAATTGTTCCAAATGCTTGGCGTGGAAAACACAAACTTTATGGGTATTCCTTCATTATTCAAATCCATCTATGTCTGGTCGGATGTGTGGCAGCATACCGGTTACGGGGCCATTATCTATATTGCGGCATTAGCTGGCGTCAATCCTGAGCTGTATGAAGCGGCAAGGGTTGATGGGGCATCGAGAATACAAAAAATTATTAATGTCGATATCCCTAGTTTAATTCCGGTATCCGTCATTCTTCTTATTCTTAATTTAGGCAATCTGATGAAACTCGGTTTTGAGAAAATTTATTTAATGCAAAATCCGCTTAACCTAGCGACCTCAGAAGTCATTTCTACTTATGTGTATAAAGTGGGCTTGCTGGGTTCGAGCTTCAGCTTCTCAGCAGCAATCGGAGTTTTCAACTCCGTTATTAATTTAACATTGCTGATTGTCGTCAACTATATCGCTAGAAAAATTTCAAATAATAGTCTGTGGTAATTGAGGCAGAAGGGAGACTTTATGAAAAAAAACGTTACCATTCGAGAATCAAACGGAGATCGTTTATTCATGGCATTCATTTATGCTTTTCTGACTGTGGTTCTATTAGTGGTGCTTCTGCCGCTTCTCTATATTTTAAGCTCTTCCTTTAGTTCGCCGCAGGCTGTCGTCTCCGGCAAGGTATGGCTGTTCCCGGTCCATTTCACGCTCGATGGCTACAAGGCGGTATTCAACAATCCGCAGATCGGCACTGGATTTATGAATTCATTGTTCTATACAGTAGTCGGAACGATCATTAATGTTATTCTGACGGTCATGCTTGCTTATCCGTTAGCGAGGAAAACGTTTTATGGAAGAAATTTTTTCATGGTTCTTCTTGTTATCACGATGATGTTTGAGGGCGGGTTGATTCCGTATTATTTGGTTGTCAAACAATTGCATCTGCTGGATACAAGATGGGCTATGATTTTGCCGGGAGCTCTTGCCGTATTCCAAGTCATCATAGCACGAACCTTCTTCCAGACCAGTATTCCTGAGGAGCTGTCCGAGGCGGCGGACCTCGATGGCTGCAGCGACATTCGGTTTATTTTCAGCATCGTACTCCCGCTCTCGAAACCAATCTTGGCCGTTATGATGCTGATGTATGCAGTAGGACATTGGAATGCATATTTCGATGCACTCATATTTCTGCGATCCCAGGAATTGTTTCCCCTGCAAATCGTATTGCGTAATATTCTAATTCTAAATACGGTGGATGCGTCGATGATTTCCAATGCGAATCAGATGCTTGCTCAGCAGGGACTAAAGGATTTATTGAAATATTCATTGATAGTTGTTGCTAGCGGACCTGTACTCATCATCTATCCTTTTGTTCAGAAGTATTTTGTCAAAGGCGTCATGATTGGTTCCTTGAAGGGATGAGTAGGAGGATTTCTTTTGGAGGGGGGATGGGTTGCCTTTGGGGCCGAGGCAATCATTCAGTTACAAACGTTACAGCATGCTGCTAGGATTGACTAGGATATAACAAGGAGGAGTCGGTTTTATGAGAAAAGGATGGAAAAAATCCAGTGCAATCTTAATGTGTGTCGTACTTAGCTGTGTTGTTATTCTAGCTGCTTGCAGCAAGGATACGGGGAAATCCGGCAATGGCAAAACAGAGGAAACAGGACAAAAAGAAACAAATGCTGTGCAAGAGGATCTTTTTACAGCTGTAGGTACGTATCCCATTGTGAATAAGCAGATGACGCTTAAGATGTTTGCTCCTCAGCTTCCTACGATCGAGAACATGGAGACGAATACGTACACGAAGTTTTTGGAAGAAAAAACGAACATTAAGATTGCATGGGATCTCGTTCCAAGCAATGCGCTTGAGGACCGCAAACAGCTGATGCTCGCGAGCGGTGATTATCCGGAAGTCATTTTGCAAGCTAATCTTACAAGAGAAGAGCAAATGAAGTATGGGAAGCAAGGCGTATTCCTTCCTTTGAATGAATTAATCGATAAGTACGCTCCTAATATAAAAAAAGCTCTAGCAGATATTCCATATATGAAGTCTTCTATTACAGCTCCAGATGGAAACATCTATGCGCTGCCGCAAGTCAATGAATGCTACCACTGCGATAATGCTTTGAAGCTTTGGATCAACAAGGCTTGGCTTGACAAGCTTGGACTCCAGCTGCCTACAACAACGGAGGAGTTCTATCAGGTCATGAAGGCATTTAAGGAACAAGATCCGAACGGAAACGGAAAGAAGGATGAGCTTCCGCTTACAGGGTCCGATGAAATGTGGGCTGGCAACGTATCCGCTTTCTTGATGAATGCGTTTATAGTAGATGATTATACCGAGAAAAATGCCGGCACCTTCTTATCAGTTAAAGATAGCAAAGTCGACTTTGTAGCTAACAAGGATGAATGGAAGCAAGGGCTTGAATACTTGAACAAGCTGTACAAGGAAGGGTTGATCGACCCGGCAGCCTTCACACAAAATGCGGATGCGATTCAACAGCTGGCGAACCGCGAGCCGGATAACATTATGGGAGCTGTGACAACCGCGCTTATAAGCTATGGCTATAATATGTCGGAAACTCAGCCTAGGCACAAGGATTATGTGACGCTGCCTCCGCTGAAAGGACCAAGTGGCGTACAGCAAACGCTTAACTTCGCGGGCATTAGCAAATCGCAATTTGCGATTACGAATAAGGCGACCGCAGATCAACAGATCGCTGCGATCAGACTAGCCGATTATTTGTTCACGGAGGAAGCGATTGTGCTGCAAGAGAATGGCCCTGAAGGGCAAGGCTGGCGCAAGGCAGAGGACGGCGAATTAGATATTGATGGCAAGCAGGCTAAGTATGCTTATATTCAACGGGAGAGCAAGCAAACGCATAATGATGGCTGGGAGCAAATTGGCCCTTCACTTCGTACCTATGCATACCGTTCCTCTTGGATGGCTATTCAGGACCCGCTAGCAGACGGTGGATATGGAACACGTTTGAATACGGAATCGAAAAAATATGAATCATTCCATTCCAAAGAAATGTATCCAAACGGCGTATTCATTGCGCAAGATGATGCGGAAATCGCTGCTCAGCTCAAAACAACGATTATTGATTATACAAAATCCAATATGGCACAGTTTATTACGGGCTCCAAAGACATCAGCAAGGAATGGGATGCTTATGTAAAAGGTTTTGACGGCTTGCAGCTTGGCAAATACATTGAAATTTATCAAAATGCATTGGGCAATTCTTAATAACCGAATGGAGGAGGCTTTGCAGCAATGAGCGAACTATCCAGTGATAACGTGCTAGAAGAAACAGAAGAGCAAGAGCTTCATGAAGGCGTGCATAATTTTAGCAGCGAGCGTGATTGGATACGGCCTGATAATCCAGTTACGCTTGAGCGATTGGAATGGTTTAAGGATCAGAAGCTCGCACTTATGATGCACTGGGGACCTTATTCCCAGCTAGGAGTTGTAGAGTCTTGGGCGCTAAGCGACGAGGATCAGGATTGGTCGCGTGAAGGCATTGACTGGGAGAAGGATGGCGAAGCATTCAAGCAGCAATATTTTGATTTAAATAAGACGTTTAATCCGATTCGCTTTCAGCCAGACGTATGGGCAGATCTAGCGGAGGAGGGAGGTTTCAAATACCTCATTTTTACGACGAAGCATCATGACGGATATTGCATGTGGGACACAAAAACGACGGATTATCGCATCACTGATGAACAGACACCGTTTCATACGCATAAATATGCCGATATTTGCCGTCATGTATTTGATGCATTCCGCGCGAAAGGGTTGTCTATCGCCGCCTATTTCTCGAAAGCAGATTGGCATACGCCTTATTACTGGGCACCGGATATGGAGCGAAGTCTTACTAATACGCGGCGTGGGCCTACTTACGACCCGCAGGAGCATCCTGAGCTGTGGAACAAGTTTGTCGATTTTACACACGAGCAAATTACTGAGTTATTGACGCAATATGGCCGAATAGATGTCCTATGGCTTGACGCCGGCTGGGTAAAGCCGCTTCGAAGCGGTCAGGACATTCGCCTTGGCGAGATTGTGGAGAAAGCAAGGGAGCAGCAGCCATGGCTGCTCTCGGCAGATCGCACAGTAGGCGGACCGTATGAAAACTATGTTACTCCTGAGCAGACCATTCCGACTGAGGCGATGAATATCCCTTGGGAGAGCTGCATTACGATGGGGACGTCCTTCTCTTTCCGATATGAAGATAAATATAAACCGACGCGCCAAATCGTGAAGATTTTGCTTGAGGTTGTAGCTAAGGGCGGCAATCTCGCGTTAAATGTAGCTCCGCAGCCTGATGGCAGGCTTCCCGAAGGAGCTATCCATCGTATGAAGGAACTGGGTGCTTGGCTGAAGGTGAACGGTGAAGCGATTTATGGTACTCGCATTTGCGCGCCTTACTATACAGGCAGTCAAGCGTTCACGCAAAAAGGAGATTATGTTTATTGTGCCAACCACTATCCATCAGATGATACTCTAGTATCAGAGACGGTCTTTATTCCTTATGAAGGCTTGCTGGAGTCGATTGAGCTGCTCGGAATGGAAGGAAAGCTGAACTGGACACATGAGAACGAAGGGATTTCCGTGCAGCTGCCTGAAGTTGCCGTGAAGGGACCTGCACCAATTGCGCATGTGTTTCGGATGTTGAGGAAAATAACTTGAGGTCGTCTGCTATAGCATAGGAATAGATTGTTCAAGATATTAAGCTTAAGCATGTTGCACTCAGCAACATGCTTTTCTCTTGTGGAAAAGGATAAAAGAAATATATTTATCGTATATGAAAACAACAAATGAATCCTTTCAACCAAAAAAGAAGGTGAATCGGGAAGAAATACCAGTTATACTTAAAAAGTGCGTTTCACATGAATCAAACATGATTCGATGACGATAACGGAATCTGCTCCTGAGACGTTTGAAAGTTCAAATACGTTCGGCGGCCGCTTCTCGGTATCTTTTCCGGGAGGAGGACGCCTACACTTTTTTACGATATGGCAAGGAGAAGCAGCTATGAACCTATCATTATCAGAGCCACAGAAGCAAGCAGTAAGCATGAAAAAGCTTTGGTCTTTTTTTCTCCCGTTAGGCATTTCGGCAAGCTTAGTTACGATTTCACATGTCATTATCAATAGTACCTTAAGCCGAGCGGCTAACCCTGAGAGCATCATTGCCAGCTATGCCATTGCGATGAGCTTGCTTGCTATTACAGAGAGGCCAGCCGTGCTGCTGCGGCAAACCTGCTCCACACTCGTTCGCGACAAACGGTCGTTTAAATCGACGCTTACCGTTGCACAGCTTGTGTTTGCCAGCATTATGCTATTAGGTTTTATAATCAGCTATACTCCGGTTGGAACACTTATTTTCAAGGGAGTGTTCGGGGTTAGTGAAGACAATGTCCATGATGTTATTCGAGTGTATAAGGTATTGATGTTCGTAAGCTTGTTCTCTGGCATTCGTTGTCTCTACCATGGTGTCATTATTTACAATCTGCGTACGAAATGGTTAACCATTGGCATGGCGATTAGACTGGCAGGAATGTATGCGCTTTCGCTTTATTTTATACATACAGGCGTTACCAGCGGGGTTGTTGGAGCAATTATTTTCTTATTCGGCATGATGATCGAAGCAGCTGTCAGCTATTCAGAAGGACGTTTACTGGTGCGCAAAATGCCCGAAAAGCTGGACAATCACCCTGTTGAAAACAAGCATCATGTATTTTCTTTTTATCGGCCCTTACTGTTTTCCTCGTTTATATCCGTATGGATCGGACCGGCGATTAATGCGATGCTTGGGAAAACATGGGATGCGCAGCTAGCCATTTCATCGTTTGCTATTGCGGCTAGTTTAGTTATGCTTCTCAGCAGCTTTTTCAGTTATTTCCATCAAATTGTGATTAACTTTTATCGTGTCGATCCTTTAGCTGTCCGAAAGTTTATATTAATGCTTGGTTTTATTCCTGCTATATTAATGGGATTGATAGTATATACACCCGCAGGCGTATTTTTACTAGAGCATGTGATCGGCGTTCATGGACGGCTGCAGGCTGAGAGCATACGAGTATTGCAAGCCTTTGTGTTGTTCGCGCTCGTTATGCCTTGGCTCGATGTCATGAATGGAATCGTGTTTGTGAGAGGGCAAACGAAGCTGATCTTTGGTTCTCAAATTGCCAATCTCAGCTTTACCTTCATCACACTTCTAATCGGCATTGGGCTCGCGCCAGAATGGAACGGGACAATAGGGGCATGGGCACAATCGATCGGCATGACGGCAGAGCTCCTCTTCGTAGCATTGGCGCTGAAATTTGTTAAACAGCCTGATCCTGTGCCAATGGGTAAACGTGGATAGATTCACCCTGCAATATTCGAAATCGACTCATTAATCGACGAGGAGAATGATCATGGGAAATCGCATATATGAAAATCTATTGCCGGCACCGAAGAACGGTGGATTTAAAATGGATGGCTATTATATTTGGTGCGGCTCAGTTGTGCAAGGCGAGGATGGAAAATATCATATGTTTGCTTCAAGGTGGCCTAAGGAATATGGCTTTGCTGCGCAGTGGCTGTTCAACTGCGAGATTGTTAGAGCAGTTAGCGAAACGCCTGAGGGGCCTTATACTTTTGCCGAAGTTATATTTGAGCGAAGAGAGCGCAGTTATTTTGACGCTTTGAATCAACATAATCCGTCGGTGAAATATTGGAACGGAACGTACTATCTTTACTATTTTGGAACGACTTATGGAGGGCCTATCCCAGCAGTGGGAGAGAAAATAAGTCAAGAAAGAGATGTCGAGGTTTGGAATCGAAAAAGAATTGGGTTAGCCACTTCGATATCTATATTTGGACCGTGGGAGCGTCCAGATGCCCCTTTGTTAGAGCCAAGAGCGCCTGGGCATTGGGATTGTACGATTACAACCAATCCATCAGCAGCTATATTGCCGGACGGAACGACGTATATGATTTATAAGTCGAGAGAGTATGCGGGCTCTACCTTGCAATTAGGCGTTGCCCGTGCTCCTCGTCCAGAAGGTCCGTATACCCGTTTGCAGGAGGAACCGATTTTTCAGTTTGACAATCCAGACTTCCACGTCGAAGATCCGTTTCTGTGGTGGGAGGATGGGAAATTTCATATTTTAATTAAAGATGATTTTAAAAACGATTCGGGCGGTGTCACTGGCGATTGGGGAGCGGGCATCTATGCAACAAGCACCGATTGCTTGCACTGGGATATTTCAAATGATCCTAAGGCGTATACAAGAGATGTCCTGTGGGATGATGGCACGAGGACGGTTCAAGCGAACATCGAGCGTCCTAATTTGTTGTTCCATGATGGCAAGCCAACCCATTTATTTCTGGCAACCGGAAACGGGACTCAGCCTTGGGATTTTGAAGGGAACACTTGGAGTATGGTTATTCCTTTAAAGAAAACAGTGTCTGAGCATAGCTGAGAACAAGCTTTGATTTTTGCCTAAAGACTCTAATCATTCATTCACATAAAAAAGGCAAACGATCACTTTTGTTAAAGTGACTGTTTGCCTTTATTCATTATTTCTCTAATTTGCTTATTTAGTTTCGATCTGTTTGCAGGTCTGTTTCCTTGCTCGTACGCTTGAAATCCTCGTCCCATTTGTAACGTTCATTATAGATTTCCATTACTTCTTGATATAAAGGGCTGGCGCCTGCGTGCGGACTGCTTTGAAGCATTTGATAAAGCCGCAAGAAACGGTCTTTAGGAAGCTTTCGTGCATAGCGCATCAGCAAATAGGGGTAGAGTGTGATGTATCGCTTCATCCTGACCGCCGCACCGGCAACACCAACGAGAATGCTCTCGCCATGCTCCATTTTCAAAATCTGCGCCTCGTGAAGTAAAACATAACGGAATGTATTTTCTTTCAGCAAATCTCTTCTGATTTTGGCAAGCTCGCCAATATATTCAACGAGATCGGGATTAAAATGATCCATTAACAAGGGGTCCAGCATCAAATCCATATCCTTGCGCAAAACAAAGGATTGAAGCAGCAAAATTTGCTCCAGTCGAAGCTGGTCGGTATGGACGAGCGCGCCAATTTCACGCAGCATTTCATACGCAAGCGGTTTATCGCCGCTATGGAACACTTGAATAGCTGTTTCTCGGTCATTTACTAGACCTGCAGAGAGGGTATATGCCTCTTTTTGAAATATTTTTTGCAGCTGCAGGAGCAAAAGTGCAGGGGTCGACCGCTTCTGCAACGTCCATAATAGAGCGACTAGCAGCATTCCTCCGGCAACAATCAAAGTGGAATGCATTGCTGATTCGCTCATTGCAAATCCGACAATGATAATAAACAAAGCAAAAAACCGCTCTTTCCACATCTTAAGCTTCAGCTTATAAGCTGCCTGAGCTTCAACATTTTTTAGGGCAAATTTGCCGCACACGGGGCACTGCGCATCACCCAGTACTGTAAAGTGGTTGCATCTTCGGCAAATTTTAAGTTTATTATAAGGA
>NZ_JBFTSN010000030.1:0-35005 GCF_056400045.1 Paenibacillus sp. 01L418 | reverse complement strand
GAATACCACCTTTCCGTTTAATAATAAGGAATGTACGGCTAGCCAAATATATTTTTTACAAACGGAGTTACGGGCATATCTATTAAATCACGCATAGGAATCCACTTTGCGCCTAACGAGTCTTGACCATCGCCATCCGTTCTTAAATTAAATGTATCATCTACTAGTTTTACATCATAAATAATGCCGATATGATGCATCTCTTCTAATTTATCCGCTTTAAAGGGCCAGATCAGCGTATATGACAATGTCGTTTTGATGGTGCCAGTTAACGCTGAAATTCCTGTCTCTTCTTCAAACTCTCTAATGAGTGTTTGATAAGGCTCTTCTCCAAATTCAATCGACCCTCCTGGGAAATCCCACTTCCCTGTATGCGGCCCTCTGCCTTTTTTGATGAGCAATACTTTATCGTCTTTCTTCAAGATGCCGTAAACCCCAAGATGTGTAAATCTATCCATATATAAGCCTCCTTCACAATGTCATCTTCGACATCATGTACGCTTACTCCTTGTAAATACAAAATTTGGTTTGGCTATTGCAAGAATACTTGCCCTTATGTTATTTTAAAAGGAATGAATGAAAGGGAGGTGAAGTAGGTGAATCACGAAATGGTCAATAACCGTATTAGCCAGCTGCCGATTGCTATGGCTGGCATTGTTCATACATTTTCCGCGAACGGGAGAGGTCTGTCCAATTATGCTCATACGATTAAACCATTCGCGAGAAGACGCCTACTTTAACCACTACGGATAGCTTTACCATCCGAAGGGTCGCAGGCTTGTTGCTGCGGCTCTTTTTTTGTTGTGTTTAAGAGTCAGGGTCTTCATCTAACAGGAGGCTCTTCACATGATTATTGTTAATATACAGGAAATAAAGAAATACCACGCCGCGAATCTGATATTTGATGGACTTACGCTGCAAATACAAGCAGGCGAAAAGATCGGGTTGATTGGCCGCAACGGAAGCGGAAAATCGACATTGCTTCGCCTAATTTCAGGTCATGATCAGGTAGATGAGGGAATGCTTACAGTACAGAAGGAGCTGGCAATCGGATATTTGCCGCAGACACCTGCCGAATTTGATAAGCTGACCGTGTATGAAGTTTTGGCTTATGGCTATCAAGACTTAATGGCGTGCAAGCATCAGATGACGCAGATGGAAATAGAGATGTCGAGTCCGCAAATGCTTGCTGATTCAGCTGCTTTAGAGCGTTTGCTGAAAACATACTCGCTGGCTCAGGAAAGGTTCGAGAGAAGCGGCGGTTATGAGATGGATACGGCAATTGAGCAGGTCGCAACGGGCTTGCGTATCGACCGAGCTGTTTATTCACGAAGCTTTGGCAGCCTGTCCGGCGGTGAGAAAACGCGGATTGCACTTGCCTCCCAGTTGATTGTCCGACCGGCTTTGCTGCTGCTTGATGAACCCACGAACCATCTGGATTTGCGGGGGATGGAGTGGCTGGAGCAATTTATTCAGCAGTATGATGGCGCATGTGTCATCGTATCGCATGATCGTTATTTTCTTGATGAGGTGTGCTCCAAAATAATTGAGCTTGAGGATGGTACAGCACAAACCTTTCTTACAAACTATAGCGGATATGTGAAGGAGAAAGAGGAGCTTCTCTTGCAGCAGTTTGCGAATTTTCAAGAGCAGCAGAAACAGATAAAGAAGATGAAGGAAACGATTAAGCGCTTGGAGGAATGGGGGCGTATCGGCGACAATGAGAAGTTTTTTAAACGCGCCGCTTCCATGCGCAAAGCTTTGGAAAAGTTGGAAATGATTAAACGACCGGTTCTTGATCCGAAGACCGCTGATTTCGAGCTTACAGCGCTTGATCGCTCTGGACGTAAGGCGATTACCTTTGAGAATGTAACTAAACAATTCGGTGATCGGGTTATTTTGGATAAAGCTGAGGGCAGCTTATTCTATGGTGAGAAGGTTGTGCTGGTCGGGGACAATGGCTCAGGCAAAACGACGTTGTTTAAGATGCTGCTTGGCGAGCTTCAGCCAGATGATGGACAGCTAGTCCTAGGAGCCCGTCTTCATATCGGCTATTTGGCTCAAGAAGAGAAGGTTGACGATAAGCAGCTCAGCGTACTTGAATTTTTTAAAACGGAGGGCGGTTTAGAGGAAGGCGAGGCAAGGAATATACTGGCCAGCTATTTGTTTTATGGAACGGATGTATTTAAACCACTTCATTTGCTGTCAGGCGGGGAATGGTCACGACTTCGGCTCGCGCTGCTTATTCGCAAAAAACCGAATTTATTGCTGCTGGATGAACCAACGAATCATCTTGATGTCAGCTCCCGCGAGGCGCTGGAGGAAGCATTGGAAAACTATGATGGAACGGTGCTGGCGATCTCGCATGATCGATATTTTATCAATCGGCTGGCTGAACGAGTTTGGGAGCTTAATGAGGGAGCCATTCACACTTACTTGGGCAATTACGATGACTTTAAGTCGAAGCGGAAGCCTTATAAAACGAACGAGAACAATGTTACCGTTAAAACAGATCATGTTGTGCGAGATCCGAGGCAATTAGCTGAGCATACCAAGCCGAAACATGGTGGAAGAGTGGAGCGTACGAAGGAACAGCTGGAACAAGAGATCGCGAGGCTTGAAGCTAGTCTGCTAGAGGGCAATATGGAAATGGAGCAAATCGCGGCAATGGGTGATCCAGCTGCGCTTGAATCCATTTGGAATATGCAGGAGGAGCGCCAAAAGCAGCTGGATCAGCTAATGGAAGTATGGTTGGAACTATAATTCATAAAATGCCGTTATGCTAATATAACATGCTGTTATGTGTAACCCATGGTGTGATTCTTGTTTTGTAATGGTTGTAGTACACCATTTTACGAGAATCTCCCTTGGGTTATTTCTTTTTCTATGTGCAGCTAGCTGCGTTCACGATTTCAGTCGCTAGACGTATTGTTAATCAAAGTTACGGGTTGTATGATTATTTTGCTATATAAATAAGGATAAGTAGGTGGAAAATGGTAATAAAGGAAAGAAGGTTTATCTCGAATATATTACTTGTGAGTATGATATTGTGCAGTGTTTTAACGAATTCCGGCTGTACTGCAGCCACTAGCGAAAATAAAGCATTGTCCTCGAAAGCTCTTCCAGCAGCGCGTGTGGAAAAAATGACGATGAATAGTGAAGCATTACATAAAGATATGAAACTGCAAGTTTATTTACCTGCTGGATATACGGAAACCGTTGACTATCCTGTCCTTTATTTGCTGCATGGTCGAGGAGGTAATGAGAAAACGTGGAATAAAGATATGAGCTTGTCCGATAAGGCGACTCAATTGATCAAGCACCAGAAAATCAAGCCATTAATTATAGTTATGCCTCAGTATGACAACAGTTACGGCACGAATTACGCTGATCAAACGTATTCCAAGGATGGACGTCAATACGGGCGATATGAGGATTACTTGACCAAGGATTTGATCGGTTATGTGGATTCCCATTACAGTACGATCGCCGATAGAGAAGGTCGATATATTGGAGGACTCTCTATGGGCGGTTTTGCAGCGTTGTTTTTAGCATTTACGCACCCGGATTTATTCAGCAAAAGTGGTGGACATAGTCCAGCCATGTTTATGGACTCTACAGAGAAGTTAGGCTGGTTATTCAAAGATGAAGAAATGAGAAAGCAGACAGATCCGCTTTATCTTGTAGATCAGCTGGAATTGAAAAATCTAAAGGTTTATTTGGATTATGGTAATAAAGATATGATGCATGTTATTAATTCTACCGATCAATTATATGCAAAGCTTAAAGCAAAGGGCATTGATGTACAATTTCATACCTCATCTGGCGGCCATGATCGTAATTATTGGAAAGCGAATACAGATCAATATTTAATGTTTTATGCTGGATTTTAAGATAGCTGTACAGGACTTGATTCTGAAAAAGCCAACCGATTAGCCTTTCTAATCCGTTGGCCTTTTCTATGTATTCTCATCTTTCTAATTTTAATAGACCCTTCCTAAATAAGATATGGTAAACTAAATGTTGGAAACGTCAATTCCGAGGGAGTGAAGTCATGGAACAGTTGATCGGGAAAAAAATGAAATATGATATTTTGAACGCATATGGCGTTACGATTGTACCAGCTGACTCTGTTCTGACTAGTGAATCAATACAAATATTAATAAACCATCGGATAGATTTATCATCGATTGCCCTTGCTTATGAGCATAAGCCGATTCRGCAATCAAGCATTCAAATTGGTGAGCTTGTTCAGCAAACGGTTAATATCTCAAAAGAGCTGTTTGAATCGATCTTAGTATCACGTAAGGTCCCGTTAATGGAGATTCGCAATGAGGTGCTGCCAGCTATTTTGCAGCTATCCAAAAATCAGGATATTTTCGAATTATTCGAAGCGGTGAAAGCCAAGGATGATTATGTATATGAGCATAACGTAGGTGTGGGCGTCATATCGACGCTTATCGGAAGATGGATGAATCTGGACAATTCAGAGCTTTCGATTTTGTCACTTGCTGCTACCCTGCATGATGTTGGCAAAGTAAAGCTTCCGCTAGAGGTTTTAAACAAGCCGGGCAAACTGAATGAGGTTGAATTTCAATTAATTAAGAAGCATACCATTTACGGTTATGAGCTGCTCAAGGGTACGACGGGCTTAAGCCTGCGAATCGCTCGTGTTGCGCTTCAGCATCATGAACGCGAGGACGGGAACGGCTATCCACTCGGACTGAAAAAGGAAAATATCGATTTATTCAGCTCTATCGTAGCAGTTGCGGATATTTTTCATGCGATGTCCTCCAAGCGTCCTTATCACGAGCCATTATCCTTTCATGAAATTGTAAATCAGATGACAGATGGGAAGTTTGGCGTTCTTAACCCGCAAATTATCTCGGTATTTATTGAAAACCTGATGAAGCGATTAGTCGGCAAACAAGTGCTTCTGACGGATGGCCGAGAAGGCGAGGTCGTGTACATCAATCCGCACAATATTGAGACGCCTCTTATCAAGCTGGCAGATTATTTCTTGGATTTAAGCCAGGAGAGAAATATACATATCAAATCAATTATCGCTTAAAATATACCATCCTAAGTGCTGCTAACCAACATCTGTTGACTAGCAGCATTTTTTTTGTATGAAGTATGTGTATTTCTACGATTTTGCTCCATTGTCCCTTTTGAAAAGGGTAGATCTAGCCACTCTGTTTGGCTGTTTTTTTTGCTATAGTACAATTATTAACCGGAGGTGCCTGCATGCGATCGGGTCTTAGCAATCCTTTGACAAAATTGAACATAAAGCAGCAATTGATACTTTTGTTTCTCGTGATGGTGAGTCCGATTTTTCTACTGCATTGGTACGGCAATATGAAAGCAGAGCATTTGCTCAAAAACCATGTGACGAGCGCATATGTGGAGCTCATCAAACAAAACGATACCGTCATTAATCGTGACATGGATACGATCAGCAAAATAACGACGACGATTATTCAAAATCCAATTACACAGCAGCTTGTCCCTACAGGGGCAGAAACGGTGATTGAGAGAGTACGGAAATACGATAAGGTCGACAAGCTGCTTGCGAGTAATTCGATTCCTCTTAATGGAGGAGAAGCCGTATATTATTCGCTGTATATTTATGACCCGAATGATTACTATTTTTTTGCACCGAAGCGTCAGTTGACACAAACCGGGGTTTATTTTTTCTCCGATGCAGAGAAGCCAAGCTGGTACGATGATGCGGTCAGTTATAAGAGCAAAGGTTACATGGAAATTATTGATTCAAATGTAGGGTTATCGCAGATCAGCACGCTTGCTTATATTCGTGCCGTTAGCAATGTATCTATTGGAAACGGTATCATTGGCGTTTTGGTCGCAACAAAGATGGATATGAAAATTAGCGAATCGCTGAAATCCGTTTCACTGCCAGACGGCAAGATCATGTTTATGGATTGGTCGAACCGCGTGCTCGCAGCGACTGATTCAAGTCTGATGGGGAAGACGTATGTACTGCCGCCTGCAACAGAGATTAAGGATGGGATGGAAGCGGTGGGCACTTTTGATGTCATGACCTCTGATTACATCTATGTGGTCAATTATAACCGCAACTTGAACAATAAACTTGTCTATCAAATTCCGATCAGCTCGTTATTAAAGCAGCAAAGCGAGCTCAAGCATGTCATCCAGCTCATTTCTATAGCTTATATATTGTTCGGCTGCGTCGTTGTTGTTTATTTCTGGCGATCGCTTATGACGCCGCTTCAGAAGCTGGCGCAATTTGTTCGCACCTATGAGCCAGGAAGGCTAGTGCCGGAGACGCCGGGAAAAGGCCGGAATGACGAGGTCGGCGTACTCTTTGCCGCTTTGTATGACATGGCCCGCAGGCTGAATGTGCTTATTCATTATAAATACCATATGGACATCAAGCAGAAGGAGTCGCAGCTTCAGCTGCTTTACCAGCAAATTAATCCACATCTACTGTACAACACGCTTGAGAGTATTTACTGGAAGAGCTCGCTTGAAGGAAATACGGAATCCGCAGAAATGATTAAGGACTTATCGAAGCTGATGAAAATTGGCCTAAGCAGAGGAAGAGAGCTCATTCCGCTGGACGAGGAGCTTGAGCATGCATCCGCTTATGTCAGCTTGCAGCAAAAGCGATACAAATATGAGTTTCAAGTGCACTGGAACATTTCCGATGCCGCAAGAATGATTATGATTCCGAAAATATCGCTGCAGCCGCTTATCGAAAATGCGATTATCCATGGCGTTAAATTTATGGGCGAGGATGGCGAAATCCAAATTTCGGCCGTAGTTGAGGGCGAGCGGGTTACGATCAAGGTGGAGGACAACGGACATAAGGAAGTTGATTATGCCTCAATTGAGCGTTTATTAAGCAATGACAAGTCGGATCATAGTTTAGGTTATGGGATTCGTAACATCCAACAACGAATTCAACTTCATTTTGGCAATGGATATGGAATGAGCTACAAGCGCGGAGACAACGGCGGCACGACGGTGACGATTATTTTGCCAACGAGCTATGATGAGACAAAGTGAGCATTGGGATGCGGACGGGGAGGATTATAAATGTACAATATATTGATCGTAGATGACGAGCCTTTAATATGTGAGGGTTTATGCAGTTTATTGTCTGCTTCCGGCATTAGTTTAGCAAATGTTTATATGGCGCACAGCGGATATGAAGCGCTCGATTATTTGAGAATTGAAGAAATTGACCTGCTGATCACAGATATTCAAATGGGTTCGATGAATGGAATTGAGCTAATGCATCAGGCTAAGCTGCTGAAGCCTTGGGTTCAGACGATCATCATTTCCGCATATGAAACCTTTCAATATGCTCAAATGGCGATACGACTCGGTGCAAAGGATTATATGATTAAACCGCTTAATAACGATCAATTTCTGGATTCCGTCCGAAATGTACTGCTCAAAATGAATAAGCCTGCGGCAACGGAGGATCAGTTCTTATCCAAGCTGCAAGAGCATTTCCATATGGAGGAGCCGCTCCCGAAGCGAACGGAGCTGTTTAATCAGCTGCTGTCAGGCTCCGAGGAGACACCCGAGGAAATAGCGAAGAAGCTGTATGAGCGCTACGCAATCAAGCTGAACGGGCCTTATTATGCGGTCATTAAGCTGCGCCTGAATTTATCGGATAAGGATCGGCAGATCCCAAATAGGGATGCACTGCTGCTGCAATATGCTGCATTGAACATTGCGAACGAGCTGCTGGATAAGGAATGGAATCATGTGGCCTTCTATTCCCCCAATCAGGAGATTAGTGTACTAATTCAATGGGACGAGAACGAGTTTGGAGAAGCTAGTGTCAACAAAATTAATCAATTGGATATGATCGGGCGCAGCCTCCATTACAACATTCATAAATTTATCGGGCTGCACTGTGTCATAGGCATTAGTCAAATTGTGAGAGGCATTGGTTTCGTGGGCATGCTCAGCGAACAAGCGCGCAAAGCGATCTTGTGGAACCGTGAGCATCGTGATCATTATGTTTTTTATTACGGTGATTTTAATTGGAGCACCTATACGCAGGATCCTACTGCCGAAGAGCTAAGCGAACAAAATAGCCTCATTGTAGAGAAGTCGAAGGCATATATCGATCGCAACTTTGCTCAAAAGGGACTGACGCTGCATGAGGTCGCACAGAAAAATCATGTCAGCCCGAATTACTTAAGCTATTTGTTCAAGAAGGATACAGGCTATAACTTATGGGAGTATGTAATAAAGCTTCGAATGGAGGAGAGTCGGAAGCTTATTTTGTTTACCGATTTGCGAAGATACGAGATTTCGGAGCGTGTCGGCTATGAATCTCCTGAGCATTTTAGCAAAATATTTAAAAAATATTATGGGATGAGCCCAAGCGAGCTTAAGAAGGACGACAAGAAATAAGAAGAAGTAAAAATAGCTATCATTGTCTTAGATTTGCACATTACCAGTTAGCCGCCTTGCTTCTAGAATGGTATAGAGCAATAGAAAAGAAATGAGGGAAACTCAGATGGAACAATCCGTTGTAGTAGGCGAGCCGCTCGATAGCAAGGTGCAGAGGAAGGCTGGCAGGTGGAAAAGACATATTTCGGGCTATTTGTTTCTGCTGCCCGCAGCTATCATTTTTATTTTATTTTTGTGGGTGCCGATAACRAAAGGCATTATTTACAGCTTCTATACGATCGATTTTGTAAAGGGAAATACGTTCGTGGGGTTTGATAACTACAAGACGATTTTTAACGATCCTGATGTATGGATTGGTGTGAAAAATACGCTGTACTACATGTTTTTATGTATGGTTATCGGCTTTTGGGTTCCTATTCTGTTTGCAATCGCGATATCAGAGCTGCGTCGCTTTCAAGGCTTCGTTCGCGTGGCGGCATATTTGCCGAACGTCGTGCCTGCTGTTGTGTTATACGGCTTATGGAGATGGTTCTATGATCCGGTAGGTCCGATTAACGGATTGCTGACGGAAGCGGGGCTTGATCAAATAGCCTTCCTAACGAATAAAAGCTGGTCGATGATTTCGCTTGTCGTCATGGAAACATGGCAGCAGTTCGGTTCAGGCATGCTCATTTATTTGGCTGCTGTTCTTAGTATCCCGCGGGACTGGTATGAGGCAGCAGAAATTGATGGCGCAGGCATATTCCGCCGTATCTGGCATATTACGCTTCCGTCGATTCGCGGCTTGATTCTGCTTCTGTTCCTCTTGCAGTTGATTGCAACGACGCAAGGTTTCCAATCTCAGCTGGCCTTGCTTGACGGCGGTCCGAACAAAGCAACGCTCACTTACTCGCTGTTTATCGTCAAATATGCATTTACGAAGCTTGATTACGGGGTAGCTTCTGCGCTGGGTGTACTTATGTTCGTCGTCCTTGGCGGATTGGCACTGTTACAATTCAGGCTGAACAACAGGGGGGCGAGCAAGTGATGAAGAGCTTAGACAGAGGGATATTATCCAGTCACGATTTGCGCAGAAATAAAAACAAGGTAGGTTTTCTGCTTATTATCCTTGTCATTATTGCAATGGTTGCCTCGATGCTTTATCCCATTGCTACTGCATTGTTTAACGGTTTGAAAGCAAACACCGAAGTGAACTCGTTTCCACCGCACTTTTTGCCTTCGGAGTGGCATTTCGACAACTACCGAACAGGCTGGAATTTTATTAACCTGCCGCAGTTTTTGAAAAACACGCTTATGATTTTTGGCGGCAATATGATTATGACCATCGTCGTGCTCGGTTTAGCAGCCTTTAGCCTATCCAAGCTTAATGTTCCGTATCAGAAGGGAATCTACTTTTTTTTCATGATTACTCTTTTCATACCGCCGAGCACTTATATCATTCCAAACTTTCTTAATTTGAAGGATCTTGGTTTGCTTAATACGTATGCGGCTTTCTGGCTGCCTGCCAGTGCGAGTGCATTCTATCTGCTGCTGCTTAAAAATTTTTTCGATGGTATCCATCATGAAATGATTGAAGCGGCTCGAATCGACGGTGCGTCAGACTGGAAATGCTTCAGCCTTATCGCGATTCCGCTTTCCATTCCTATTTTCTCCACGCTCGCAATATTTGTTTTCTCAACGGCATGGAACGATTGGTTCTGGCCTTCGCTTGTGATGCACAGCGATAAGAAATATCCGCTTGCGACAGCCGTATATAAATACGTCATCAGTGCGCAAAGGCTCAATCTGAATATTCGTTTCGCTATCCTTACGATGGTGATGCTGCCGCCGATTCTCGTGTTTCTGGCGTTCCAAAAGTTCATTATGCGCGGACTTCATCTTGGCGGGGTTAAGGGATAAGCAGTTCGTAGACATACACATGATCAGAATAAGAATACACCTCGCCCAAATGAAAACGTCTCCTTTATGATGAGGATGTAGTGAAAATACGAATGGTGAAGGGGAATATCGATGCTAAAGAAAAACGTGGCAGTGTTGATTTGTTTGGTCATGATATGCTCAATTCTTGCAGCTTGCAGCGGTGGCAGCAAGGAGACCAACGATCCAAAAGAAACCGATAAACCAACGAATGCAGCGACAAACAATGCAGGCAGCAAGGAAACAGACCCTCCGAAGGAAGATATTAAAGACAAAAAAATTACGATCAGCATTTATTATCCATTGCCGGATCAGGTTGAGAACCGCAAGCTGGAAGATGACAAAATCAAACGTTTTAACGAGGTTTATCCTAATGTGGAAATCGTAAAAAGCGACTGGCACTACAACCCAAGCGAAATCGGCATCAAAATGGCAGCAAACGAAGCGCCGACATTTTTCAACACTTGGGCAACAGAAGCTAAGTTTTTGCAGGAGCGCGGCTGGGTAGCCGATATTACGGAGCTGTGGGACAGTTATCCATTCAAGGATCAAATCAACCCTGTGCTGCAAAGCCAATTTATCATTGACGGCAAGGTGTTCGGGGTATCCCAGAAAGCCTATGTTACAACTACGGTTGTAAACAAGAAGCTGCTTGACGAGAAAGGTGTACCGATTCCATCGTATGACTGGACATGGGACGATATGTACAACACTGCGAAAGCAGTAGCTGATCCGAAGAAAGGCATTGCAGGTATTGCGCCAATGGGCAAAGGTACAGAAGCAGGCTGGAACTGGACCAACTTCTTGTTTGAGGCAGGCGGCGATGTTCAGACGATCGCTGACGGCAAAGTAACAGCAGCCTTTAATTCTGCGGCAGGCTTGAAGGCGCTAGAGTTTTACAACAAGCTTAGATGGGAAGCAAATGCAATTCCGCAGGACTGGGCACTTGGATGGGGCGATGCTGTCGGCGCTTTCGGACAAAGCCGTACGGCTATGGTTATAGCGGGAGCTGAGGGTGTACTTGAGCAGGCACTCAACCAAGGCGGCTTGAAGCCAGAGGATGTACTGACATTCCCGATGCCGGCAGCAGAGAAAGGCGGCAAGCATACAGGCGTGCTTGGCGGCGATTACCTCGTCATCAATCCAAATGCGACGAAGGACGAACAAGAAATTGCTTTCCGCTATATTACATTCGATTACTTTACCGATAAAGGTCTAGAGTCTCTTGAAACCGATATTCAAAAACGCCAAACAGAAGGAAAGTATTATATTCCGCCACAAATGAACTATTACAGCCCTTCATCGGAATATGGACAAAAAGCACAGGCTATATTTGATAAATACGATAACGTCTACAAATATAACGCAGAATCCGATTCTTTGCTTGACGGCAAACCTGAAGCGCAATACAACACGCAGGATTACTACGGCGAAGTAACGAATGTGCTGCAAGAGGTTTTCTCCAAAAAAGGTTCAGATCTTCAAGGCTTGCTCGACAAGTCTGCCAAGGTCGTGCAAGAGAAGTATTTTGATTCTATYAAAGTCGAATAGCTAAACGGATTGATCGAAAGAAAGCCTCCCCAATTCATCTTTAATGGGGAGGCTTTTTATTATTTTCTAGCTTTCTAAATCTTCTGTTTTCGTATGCACGCTGTCTTCTTCATTATCCCGAATGGTCTTTTGCAAAACGAGGCAAGAAACGATTAAGAAAGCACCGGCAATCGCGTAGTAGCCTTTGACGTAAAGCGGCTCCTCAAGCGTGTAAATACCTATATATTGAGCAAGAATGGCAATGATAAAGCCGGCCCAAGCCATGAATGAAAAGGCGGAGGTATTGCGGCTTCTGTAGCCCGGGTTGTAGTCTTTGAGAAACTTATCCTCGTCGTTGTCGCGCGCAACCTTCTGCAGAAGAAATGAAGTGATAATTAAAAGTATGCCGGTTACAGCGTAATACCCTTGCACAGACATTGGTTGTTTAAGCGTGTAAATACCGATGAATTCGAAGCCACATGCTATAAGAAAAGCTGCCCAAGCCATGAAGGTATACGTTGGGGTATTGCGGCGGCGATAAAAATTTGCTGGTTTGCGTACTTGCATCGTTTCCATTTTTTCCATTTGAGAAAGCCTCCCGAATCGATTTGTTGTTCATGTCTTTAGTTTACATCATATGCCAAAACGCAAAAGTACCAACTTATTGTAGTACCAGGTACTAGTAAGAAAGGAATTGACAATGAGAATGGTTATCATTAGAATGCTTGTTAATATGCTCTGCAAGGAACCATACATAAAAGGATGAACCATCATGATCAAGTAGTCGGCTTTTTCTTCGGTCGATCTGTGAGCAGCACAAAGTAAACGCTAGAGGAGCTGAACTCGGAAAGTGGAGTGGAATGATCTTATTAGGCTTTGGAACCACGCCTCAATTAAGGTGTTGGATGTTCGTCACCATAGGATGAAACTTGGCGATAGGCTGCAATCCTACCGTCTTCCAGCAAGCGGATTTTTATATACGACAATTGGCAGCTCAAATGTATGTTTGGACGGTCATCCATATAAGGCGGAGCGATTTCATGTGCTGCATGGGGGCAAAGGAATGTGCTTGGATATAGACAGGCTGGAGGAGGATTTTGATTATTACTTAATCTTCTATAAAGCACTTATCCCGCATCCTTGCAGGCAAGAGATTTTATCTCTTATTGAAAATAACAACCCGTTCCATATGCAATATGGCTTCGCCCCGCAATACCCGATCCCACTGTTTCGAATTGTTAACGTAATGGCACAAGAGTGGCAAATATCGCATTCTTTGGAGAGGTTTCATGTCAATACGTTATTTCATCAATTTGTTTATGAGGTATTCATTCAGCTGCAAAAGCAAGACATATCTCTATCGAAGCCCGACCTAGCAGCTCAAGCGCTTCGTTATATTCATGATCATTATATGGAGCCGATTACGCTCGAGCAGTTGGCGCAGACCTTAAGCTATAGCGCCAAAAACTTGTCCAAGGTGTTTAAAAAGGAAACAGGGCATAGTCTCATTGATTATGTCATTCAGGTGAGAATTGATCATGCGAAGGAGCTAATGAAAAATACAAGCGCGACCATTCAGGAAATTGCGGAAAGCGTTGGTTATTCCGATCGCTTATATTTCACACGGATATTCAAAAAGGTTGCTGGCGTTTCGCCAGGCAGGTATAAGGACCGTTTGAAAAATACTAGAAGCGGCGCAGATCGTCTATATAAATCGAGCCGATCGTCCATTGTTCCAGGGAGGCTCCGGCGTTACAATGTGTATCGTTATGATAATCATTATCAATACAAAGGAGAGAATCAATTGCCCATGTACAAAGGATTGAAATTATCAATGGCGGCAACCCTGTTGTTTTGTTTTGCTTTATTTATGAGTGCATGTTCTACGGGGGCGTTAAATACAAATACGGCAACCGTGGAATCAAAATTAACGACGAAGGGGGAAGCAGCTCCTTCCAATAAGCCGCAAACAGAAGCTCAGACTAGAGTAATCACAACGATAAAAGGTGATATCGAAATTCCTTCGCATCCCGAACGGATCGTTGTTGATCTGTACTTGGGCAGCTTTATTGCACTTAATGTCAAACCAATCGGAACACCAGAATTGAATTTGAAAAATCCGTATTTTTCAGAGGCGCTTGCAGGTGTGGAGAATATTGGAGAATACGAGAGTGTATCGCTAGAGAAAATAATAGATTTGCAGCCGGATATGATCGTTACAGGAAATGAAGCAGCTTATGAGCTGTATAGCAAAATTGCTCCGACGATCGTTGTTCCTTATGGCGAACTAAAAAATACGCATGAAGAATTGACCTATTTCGGCAAATTGTTAGGGAAAGAGGCAGAAGCGGAAGCATGGTTAGCTGATTACGACCAGCGTATTGCAGCAGCCAAAGCAAAGGTTGAAAGTGCCATTCCAAGCGATGCTGTGTTTTCAGTCATGCAGGATTGGGAAGGGAATACGGGCGTATTCGGCGATAATTTCGGCAGGGGCGGACAAGCAGTCTATCAAGCACTTGGGCTTAAGCCGCCAGCTAAAGTAGCGGAGCAGCTGATGAAGGAGCAAATTGTTGAGGTTTCTGGAGAGAAGCTGTCTGACTTTGCTGGCGATTATATTATATTAACGTCTGATACGCTAACGCTTGCAGATTTGAAAACCGAGCCGATTTGGAAGCTGATTGATGCAGTTAAAAATGATCGCGTCTATATTTGGAGTAAGAAACGCTCATGGTATTTTGATCCGATTGCTACGCTATCACAGACAGAGGAACTAGCTAATTGGCTCGCAGGTGCGAAATAAACGAATCGTTGATAGCATTGATAGAGATAACAAAAGTCAGTTTTGTACAAAAAAATGGTGACTTTTGTCCATTGTCACAATGAGGATGGTATCCTAAACTTTAATAAGTGATAGTGATAATCAATATCAAAAATAAATTGATCATGACTGACGTTTGGAGGCAAACGATGAACGAACAATTGGAACTCTATGATGTAACGATAATTGGTGGTGGCCCAGGTGGGTTATATACCACTTTCTATAGCGGCATGCGCGATTTAAAAACGAAATTAATTGAAGCGCAGGATCAACTCGGCGGGCGAATGCTCACTTATCCTGAGAAAATTATTTGGGATGTAGGCGGGGTAACACCGATTCGCTGCGAACAATTAATTGCGCAATTGATCCAACAAGCCAAAACCTTTGACCCGACGATCGTGCTCGGACAGCAAATTACGGACTATGAACGATTGGCTGATGGAACTTTTATGCTGACTTCATTAACTGGCGAGAAGCATCATACAAGAACGGTCATTATGGCAATCGGTTACGGAATAAAAAAATTAGCGAAGCTGGAGATTGAAGGGGCTGACCGCTATGAAGTAACGAACTTGTACTACACCGTACAGGAGCTGGAAAAATTCCGCGATAAGCGAGTGCTCATTTCTGGCGGCGGCGATTCCGCAGTAGACTGGGCTAATGAGCTGGAATCCATTGCAGCCAGCGTAACGGTCGTGCATCGCCGCGACAGCTTCGGCGGGCACGAGAGAAATGTTTCCAGGATGAAACAATCCTCTGTAAATGTTCTTACGCCATATCAAGTGCTTGCGCTTCATAGCAGTAATGGGGAAAGTATCGAGAAGGTAACGATTGCACATATGGAAACGGAGGAAAGCAAGCAGATTGAAGTCGATGCTGTCATCGTCAATCATGGAATGAAGAGTGATTTTGGACCTATCCGTGATTGGGGTCTTGATATGGGAGTATGGAATGCGAACGTTGGGGAGCGGATGACTACTAATATTCCGGGCATCTTCGGCGCAGGCGATTTCGCGAGTTTTGGCAGCAAGGTTGGACTTATTGCAGGAACGTTTACGGATGGCGTCTTGGCACTCAACAGCGCGAAGCTGTATATGGATCCGGAAGCTCCAGAGATGGCTTATGTTTCTTCTCATAACGAGCGTTTTAAGGAGAAAAATCGGGAGCTTGGCGTAGTAGAAGAAGAATAGTATACCATTCGATTAGAAGGCGAGTGCTTCACAGCCATCAGCAGGTTACCCATATAAGTATAGAAACCCTCTGTCTAAGACAGAGGGGTTTTTGCATGCCTCTACACTTCGTAATATAACACCTATTATTTCTAGAAATGCACATCGATATGTAAGCGATTCCAAATTATGATGAAAGAGAATGAAGGATTTACATAAGCGAGTGCTTCCGAGATGCGTTTGCACTTGTATACCTTTGGGGAGGTTTGTGCAATGAAACGTGCAAGGTCTATATTGGCATTCATGCTGGCGCTGCTGCTTATGCTTATGGCGGTTCCGGTCTATGCGGATGAGTTGGCAGTGGTATCGGAAGGCGGGGGGCAGCCCGAGGCGGCTGTGTCATCCGTAACGGAATCAACCTATGTTCGTATCCAGAACAAATGGCAAAGCAATTATTTGTATGAGGATGAAAATGGTATCGTACGGTACGGTTTTCCAAGCTATGAAGATGAGTCCTCGCAATGGCTCATCGAGGAGCATGATGGCAATAAGCGAATTCAAAACCGTGCAACCGGACATTACATTACGGTCTCAGAGGTTGGGAAGAGGCGCGATGCACTGACCAGCCGCGAGATAACGGAGAGTACGCTTGCAGACCAATGGACCATTCATGCGTCCAGCCGCGAGGGTTATGTGGTCATTAAAAGTGCAACTGTGCCGGAGAATGCCAATCTCGTTATTCATCAAGAGGATTTGCTCGGCTTTGCAGAAGTAAGCAATGACATCAATATAACATTCGAGAGTCCGCAGTGGGCGCTCGAGCCGGTGGAGTCTGCTGCTCCAATTCGTCTTGCCAACAAGTTCCGAGCAGGACAATATTTGTACGAGGGAGCTAATGGTTTCGTTGATTTTGGCGAGGTGCCTGCTGCGGATCGCAAATCTCATTGGGTGCTTGTCCCGGGAGCAACGCCGGATTCCTATCGGATTAAAAACCGTGCAACTGGTCATTACATTACGCAAGGAATAGACAAAGAGCCTATTAAAGCGATAGGGCTGGACAATACGAATAAAAGCGAGTGGCTGGTAGCTAACACAGCGGGTGGAGATTTTATCACCTTTCAGAACGTTGCAGCTTATCAGGAGGTTCCTTCGACCATTTACGTATTGAATACGCAGTTTCCTGATGACAAACATGTACGCTCGAACAGTTGGTCCGTCCTGGATCGAGACAATGCACACTGGCGAATAGAGCTGGCGCCGGATACGCAGCCATACCGTATCGTGAATTTTACAAATGAGAAGGTAGGTACTGCTTATTTGTATGAAGATGCTGGGCTGGCAAAGGTTGGCGCACTGACAACACAGGCAGGCCAGAAGTCATTTTACCAGTGGGTAAGGGAAGATTTTAACGGCAAAAAACGGCTGCGCAACCTAGCAACTGGTCATTATGTTACGCGTGCAGGAGTTAATGAGATCAGTGATCCGCTTAAGGTATCTTCATTAACGGAAAGCTCTGCAGAGGATCAATGGTCCTTTAGCAAATCAGCCATTTATGATGACTATCAAAGCATTCAGAGCTATGTTGGTCAAGGCGAATATTTGCATATTCAAGACAATACGGGCGCAGCCCAAGCAAGTGCAATTCAGCCAAATGAGAATGCGGCGCAATGGTTGTTTGAAGACCCGGCATTTAGCGGGGATGGCTCGCCGCAATATATTCGAATTCAGAATGAATGGCAAAATTTCTTCTTATATGAGGATGCAGCAGGACAGCTGAAATACGGCAATGTCTCTGAAGGCGATTATAAGGGACAATGGTTAGTTGAACGTTTTAACGGTCGCAAACGCATCCAGAATAGAGCAACAGGCCACTACATTAATTTGCAAAATATGAAGGATGGACGCATTGATGTGACTGAGGTAGCTGATGACTGGACGAGTGCGATTTGGGTCATCGAAGATGCCGGCGGCTCAAAGCTCATTCACAGCTTGCAGGATGCTAATGATGTTATTGGACAACAAAAGTATATTAGCTTGCAAAATCTGACGAAATACGCGGAATACGGCGTAATTAATCCAGGATGGGGAAGCCCTAAATGGAAGTTTATACCTGTGACAGACGCGGCGTTAACGAATGTAAGACTTAAGAACAAGCAAACCGGCAGTTATTTGTATGAAGTGACCGCTGAGGGTGATGATCAAGGCAAGGTTAAGTATGGTGATCTTCCAGAAACGGATCTTAGCTCAGTTTGGTTTTTGGAGCGCACGGGCGATGGACCGACCTCGGTGCGGCTGAAAAACCTCAAGACTGGCCACTATGTGTCAATGGAGCACGTAGGCGGGGATGTTGAAAAGGATGCCCCGACTCAGCAAATTATTGCACAAGGCGGCATTCACGAGAGCTGGGGCAGCGTGAAGTGGAACATGGAGCCTGGATCTTCTGATAAATTTGTAGTGCTGCGGAGTGGGTGGGCTCGTCATTTTCTATATTCAGATGGTGAGGGATATACGAAAGTGAGTAAGCTTGTTGCTGATTCGGATAGCGCACAATATGCAGTTGAGCCGCTAGCACTTCCAGCGAAACCTTTGCCAGAGGCTCCGATTCGTATAAAAAACAAGGCGAACGGCCAATTTTTATATGAAAACAATGGAGGAATTGTTCTTTATGGCAACTTGGCAGAGAACAACGGCTACAGTCATTGGATTATAGAGTCAGAGGGCGGGAAACAAAGGTTGAAAAACCGTGCTACAGGACATTACATGACAATGACCGGGGATTATGCCTTTATTGAGAGCAAGCAAGCCATTCAAGGCGATGCGTTCTTAGAGTGGGCAGTTGAAAGCACGCCGAGCGGTGCGGAATATATGATTCGCAGCTTGAATGGGAAATACGATGATGAGCTCATTCATGTTCAAAATAATGCAGGCTACGCAGAACGTGGATTGTACCCAGCATCATTTGGATCGGTGCAGTGGACGTTTGAGAGTGCGTCGGAGCAATTCGAGACGCCGCCAATGGGCGAGGAGAAGACGAATGACACGGCTACCCCAACATTTGACGACACGAACTATATTCGTATTAAAGAAAAGTCAGGCACAGGGTATTTATATGAAAACAGCGGCAAGGTGCTCAGCGGCTCAGTGAGGGCAGATAACGCGAGCTCCCAATGGCTGCTTCAGGATTTCAACGGCCGGAGGCTGTTGAAAAACAAAGCTACCGGACATTTATTGACGCTACATGCAGATGGTCTGGCGGCAATCGCAGGTGAGGCTAGAGGCATTGATGCGGCACAATGGACGATTGAGGATCGTGCTGGCTATAAACGGATTATAAATGCTACGCAGAAAGACGGATTGCTGCTGCTAACGGCTGGCAAGCTGCAATACGGTACGCCGAGTCAAGCGGATGAGGCACTTTGGCAGTTTGAGCCTGTTGCCTCCAATCAGCGATATGAAGCAGAGAACGCTTTTATGTCTGGCGGCATTAAAGTAAGTAAGGAGTTAACAGGCTTTAAAGGTGCTGGGTACGCTGGGAACTTCACTGAAACAGGAGATAAAATCAGCTTTACCGTTCATGCTGGGGCAGCAGGCAGCTATTTAACGGAGCTTAGTTACTTGAACGTCACCGATGCGCCAAGCCAGCTTAGCCTGTATGTGAATGGCATACGGATCAAACAAGTGGCGTTTAATGCAGCTGGAGAAAAACAAAGCTGGTCCGAAGCGGTTATTGAAATGCAGCTGCGCAGCGGAATTAATACGATTACGCTGCAAAAGGATTCAGCGGATTCAGGGCAAGTATGGCTGGGTAGCCTTCTAGTCAGACAAAGCATCGGCATTGCTTACCGCGGAGCGACAGTTCCATACATTACCTATGAAGCGGAACATGGATTAACGAACAGTGAGCTGATTGGACCGTCGCGCAGCTACCGTGAAATCGCTTCTGAGGCATCGGGCAGGCAGGCGGTTAAGCTGGTAGATGAAGGTGATTATGTACAATTTACATTAGCAAAGGCGGCTAATTCACTTGTGCTGCGTTATGTCATCCCAGACAGCGCAGACGGGGCTGGTCGAAACGAAACGTTAGGCCTCTACGTAAACGGAGAATTTAAGCAAAATTTAGAACTCAGCTCGAAGCATGGCTGGGAGTACGGCAGCTATCCATGGTCTAATGATCCAAAGCAGGGCAATGCACATCGTTTCTTCGATGAAATACATGCTTTGATCGGTGATATTCCCGCAGGAGCTACGATCCGTCTGCAGAAGAATGCGGAGAATGCGGCAGATTATTATGTTATTGACCTTGTCGATATGGAGCAGGTGGAAGGTCCGTTTGCAAAGCCTGATGGATTCCTGTCAGTTGCCGAATACGGAGCTGTACCTGGCGATGGCATTGATGATTCGGCAGCGTTCCATTCTGCAATGAATGCAGCCAAAGAACAAGGGAAAGGCGTATGGTTCCCTCAAGGGGTATTTGAGCTTAAGACTGATGTGATTGAATTGGATCAAATCACAATTCGCGGTGCAGGGATGTGGTATACATCGCTGATCGGTGCGAGGTTTATTGGCAAAGGCGCTAATATTGGCGTATATGATCTACTCATCGACGGCGACCTGAATATCCGTGATGATGAAGCGTTGACCCATGCTTTTTATGGCGGCTTCGGCAAAGGCTCGGTCATTCAGAATGTTTGGGTCGAGCATTCAAAAACAGGGTTATGGCTGTCCAAGGTAAGGGGCAGCGACGAAATAACGGATGGCCTGCATATGGTTGGCCTTCGTTTGCGCAATTTGATGGCCGATGGCATCAACTTCTCCGTAGGCACGAGCAATAGTGTGATGGAGCAATCGGATATCCGCTATCCAGGTGACGATGGTTTGGCGATGTGGTCGGCAGAAGGGCGCGCAAGCATTAACAATACGGCGCGTTTTAATACGGTGGCTTTGCCTTGGCTGGCCGATAACTTCGTTATTTTTGGCGGGCAAGACAATAAGCTTCAAGATAACATCGGTACAGATACAATTACGAACGGAGCGGGCATTGCCGTATCGACACGCTTTAATCCTGTGGCATTCAGCGGCACAACGGTAGTGGAGCGAAATACACTGATTCGTACAGGCAGCGCTGACTCTGCGTACAACATTAATCTAGGTGCGATCTGGATTTTTGCTGGCGAGAAGGATTTGAACGGCGAGGTCATTGTACGGGACAACGTCGCACTCGACAGTACGTATGCCGGTTTAATTGTACACGGCGGCGGATTCAGCATTGCTCATGTGAAGCTGCAAAATATCGTGCTTGACGGAATGGGTACAAACGGAATAGATGTGACAAGCGGGGTGTCGGGCAATATTCAGGTGGACAATGTGATTGTGCGTGGTGAGCGGATAGCGACACTAGCAAGCTCAAATGATCAATTATCGTTCACCGAGCAAAATGAAGGTTTTGCCAATCGTCCGAAGCCATTCCGCATAGCTCTTGAGAATGGCGATAGAGGACCGCTGTCGTTGACTGTGGGTGATACAAAAGCCATAAAGGTGTTTGATCAAGCAGGCGTCGATGTCACAGCGGATGCGATCATAACGATGGCCCAATCAGACATTGCAGCAATTAGTGAAGATAAACAGCTTAGTGCGCTAAAGATCGGCCAGACGACATTTACTGTGACTCATGGTTCGCAAAGCAGAATCTATACGCTGGAAGTGAAGGCGGTCGTTGTGCCAGAGGAAAGAAATGAAGGCAGCACTGGCGGTTCAGGTTCAGGCCAAATCGGCGGTGCGATTAATACAGCGCAAAATGACAGCAAGCTGAAGACAGATGCCGCAAGCAAGCTTGAGCGGATCATCTTCGCCAAAGGTGTGTTAACATCTAATGGAGAACTCTCCTTCTCCGCACAAGCTCTTCTTGACGCGCTTAAGAGCAGTCCAAATGCGGTAGTCGTCATGGAGCAGGGTACAGCGTCGTATGAGTTCCCGCTGGCGCTTGTAAACGGCGTTCTGGAGGAGGCAAAGCTTGCGAATAACGGCAAGCTAATTGTAACTTTCTCAATCAAGCCGGTTAGTCAACTGGTGCTTGATAACATTCGAGCTAAAGCCAAAGCCGCAGGCTTTGAGCTTGCAGGTGATCCTGTTGATTTTATTATTTCCGTCTCGGATKGAAGCACATCAGCAGAAGTACACAGCTTTGGCGGCAAATATGTGAAGCGTACGATGACAGTATACCGTAAACTGGATGCCAAAACAGCAACAGCGCTCGTATTTGATCCGGCAACGGGAGCTTTCCGTTACGTTCCGGCTTTGTTCCGATCAGCTGAAGGGAAAACAACTGTCACCATTTTGAGTACTAGCAACAGCAGCTATGTAGTCGCTTTAAATCCCAAAACTTTTGCAGACATTAGCAGCCACTGGGCAAAATCGAATATTGAGCTGCTCGCTTCCAAACAAATTGTGAGTGGTACAACGGCGTCGAGCTTTGCTCCTAACCGTACAGTTACGCGCGCCGAATTTGCGGCAATGCTTGTAAGAGCGCTTGGTCTTCAAAATAGTGGAGGCAAGCAGGCGTCGGCGTTCAGCGATGTTGCGCCGGGCGCTTGGTATGCGGATGCGATTGCAACAGCTGCAAGATTTGAACTGATTAAAGGCTTCGAGGACGGAACCTTCCGTCCGAATACGACCATTACGCGCGAGCAAATGGCAGTAATGGCAGCAAGCGCATTAAAATTTGCGGAAGCAGCAGGAGCTAATGTCAAGAAAGAAGTTAATGAAGCTGTCAGCTTTAAAGACGAAGCAGCTATACATGGCTGGGCGCTTGGTGCGGTTACTCGGGTTGCAGCAGCAGGTATATTGGAGGGCAAAGGGAATCAATCATTCCTGCCTCTAGATCTAGCAAGCCGCGCCGAAGCAGCAACGATGATCACACGGTTATTGCAGTTCGTAGAGCTGCTGGATAAGTAATATGCAATGAAAAACGGTGTCAACCTGTCCCGCGAGGGCTAACAGGGCGACACCGTTTTTTTGTATAACTTAGCGTTTTCTAAGTAGAAAAAACTCGCATTCTTTTCGGTTATGATAGGCAATATCGCTTACCCCCGATTGGGTCACAATCGTGCTATCATCAAACCGCACAACCAGCGAGCTGGCATCGATGAGCTGATTGTCTTGAAACACGCGAATGCGCTGCTGCAGTTCGATAACCTCTTCAAAGTCCTGATCGGTGCTGAGTCGTCGATTAATGGCCATATATACTCCTTTAATACGGAAAATGATTTCTTATAGTCTATCCCATGTTAGATCGTGTTGCAAAGTTGTCTTTGTTTCTCTTTGTCCCCTCAGGGCAACCTATGTTACATTGTATTCACGAAAAACGAATTGTCAAAAGGAGAAGGAGATACGAGTATGTCCATCCGCGTTCGGCTGCTATTGTCCTACAGCTGTATACTTATCGTTACGATCGTATTGTTTCTTGCCGCTGCTCTGCTCTTTGTGGTAGCGATAACAGGCGATGTGCGAAGCGTAAAGGACTTTTACAATATTCATTATTCCGTTAATCCATTGTCTGAGCAGGAGGAAACGATTTTCCTTGATCTAAAGTATTTGGCGAAAAATGAACCCGACTCGCTTCTTGATCCTACACTGCTCGATCAATATAATTACAAGCTTCGTTCGGTACAAGCGGAGCTGGTTATAAGAAAAGGCGACGAGGCGATATATTCGTCCTTGTCCGTAAAACAGCCCCAATTCATCACGTTTTTGCCTGACTATGAGATGGAAAACAATGCAATCCGCAACACCCTGCAAATAGGGGACCATTTTTATGCTTATGCGAAATTTGATTTTCGTTTTCCAGATCAATCCAAGGGAAGCGTGCTCGTTGTAAGGGAGCGCAGTCCATTTGCAGAGGTTGTTCGTACACTTTTGCCTATTATATTAGGCGTGCTGTTTATCGTGCTTTTGCTCATGAATATGCTGCTTTATTATTTTTTGACGCGCAGTATTATTAAGCCGCTTGATCTGCTTCGGAAGTCGACAGAGCGTATTAAGGAAGGCGATTTGGAGTTTGAGCTGCAAGCGGTAGGCAGCGATGAGATTGCAAGGTTAAGCGAAGCCTTTGAAGATATGAGAATGAAGCTGAAGCAATCGGTAGAGAAGCAGCTGCAATATGAGCAAAATCGCAAGGAGCTTGTCGCGAACATTACGCATGATCTGAAAACGCCGATTACTTCGATTAAAGCAAGCATTGAAGGCATTCGGGACGGTGTACCGGATACGAAGCAAAAGATGGAGCGTTATGTGAATACGATTTTGACGAAGGCCGAGCATATGGATCAACTGATTGACGAGCTGTTTCTTTACTCGAAGCTTGATTTGAAGCAGCTGCCATTTACATTCGAGGAAATCAGCTTGGGGCAATTCATAGAGGACTATGCCGAGGATTTGCATTTTGATTTGCAAGACAAAGGCGTTGCGCTGACCTGGGACATTGTTCATTCGGAATCTACCAATGTGCTTGCCGACCGAGATAAGCTGAAGCGGGTACTAACCAACATTATGGACAACGCCATGAAATTTATGTTGGACGAGCCAAAGCAAATAGCGATATCGCTTAGTGTGGAGACTGATTTTGTTAGATTAATGATTAGCGACAGCGGCTCAGGAATATCGGAGGAAGCTCTCCCGTTTATTTTTGAACGTTTTTTCCGCGAGGATCTCTCACGCAGCCAGCAGACTGGTGGAAGCGGCCTAGGACTTGCGATTACGAAACAAATTATCGAAGGGCATAACGGCAGCATTCATGCTGAGAGCAAGCTTGGAGCAGGAACTAGTATGATCATCAAGCTGCCGCTCGCGAGGAGCATAGGAGGACGAACATGACGAGAATTCTCATTATTGAAGATGAAGTGTCGATAGCTGAGGTGGAAAAGGATTATTTTGAGCTGCATGGTTTTTCTGCGGACATATGCTTAACAGGAACAGAGGGGCTCCGCGCTGCTGTAGAAGGTGAATATGATTTGATCGTACTAGATTTGCAGCTGCCAGGCATGGATGGGTATGAGATTTGTCGTCAAATCCGTGCAGTAAAGGAGGTTCCTATCCTTATCGTATCTGCCAAAAAAGAAGAGATCGATAAAATTCGCGGGTTAAGCTTAGGGGCGGATGATTATATAACGAAGCCGTTTAGTCCAAGTGAGCTGGTCGCCCGGGCGAAAGCACATTTGCAGCGCTACAAGCGATTGATGGGAAACCGCGATACCAAAGCCTCAAATAAGATCCAAATACGCGGCTTGCAGATTGATACCTCATCCCGGCGCGTTTACGTCAACGACCAAGAGGTGCAGTTCACGACAAAGGAATTTGATCTGCTGTCCTTTCTAGCGTTGAACCCCAATCATGTATTCAGCAAGCAAGAGCTGTTTGAGCAGCTGTGGGGGATGGATTCACTGGGCGAGATTGCGACGGTAACCGTTCATATTCGCAGGTTAAGAGAAAAAATAGAAGCGGATCCTTCGAATCCGCAATATATTGAAACCATTTGGGGCGCAGGGTATCGGCTCACGATTTAGACGGATTAAATAGACTATTCCGGTACGCTATAGTTATTTAATTATTTAACCAGTGGAAGGCTTGTTCAGCATCACTAAAAAATTGTACAGACGGTTTGGTATTGGTTTGCTGCAAGTGATTCAGAATTTCACCATCTTCCAAGAGGAATGCGATGGCTTTGCTATGACTCAAAATGCTTTCATTAAAAAATTTATCTTTCCATGCTTTTTGAACCGAAAAATGGTCGGGTGTATAGCCTTTTCGATCCACTAACAAACGGTATTTTCGCCCCTCTTTAATGAATGGCTGACACACCTGCTCGAAACCATTAAACCAGTCATTAACGTCATCTGTGCTTATTTTTCCAATCAGACGAGTAACAATTAAATCTCCTGAAACGGTTGTGCTAATATTGCGTTCACTCAACTAGATTCATCTCCCTTAGTTACAATTATGTATATCGTTTCCATAATGTCAATAAGGCTGCAACTTGCTGAGGTCGTCTTCTTTTTTGACCAAGTTCTGCATAAGTATGGGTAATAAAGAGTGTGCAGCTTGGTGCGGGAGGGGATCGGATTGGCGAAATGGGGAAGGCGAGGCTGGCATTTTCGAGGATTTGGCGGCAGCCGTATGCAGCTTTGGTCTGGCCGTCCATTCTCTAAAGTAAAATCAGTCACTTGGGGCAGTCGTGGGAGCTCAGCTTCATCAAGGCCAGCACCAAAGAAATGGGGTTCAGGAGCTCGTTCAAGCGCAAGCAGCGGAAAATGGGGCATTAGGCGTCCAGCAGTAAAATACAGCAGCAGCCGAAGCAGCGGCAATGGCGGATCAGGCGGCATTTGGGGCTCTCGCCCTGCAAAGCCTCGTATAAGACGACGCACAATCTTTATTATAGCCCTGCTTGTTTTTATGGTTTTTTCGATCCAATCCTTTGTCTATATTGAGAAAAATTTGCGGCCGCCGCTGATGAATATAGCGAAAATCAGAGTAAAGCAAATCGCCACGCAGGCTATCAATAAAGCGATAACCGAGCAGGTAGCGAGCCGATCGGACAGCAGTAACCTTATTGACTGGAAGATGAACAGCAATGGGAAAATATCTGGTTTCATGCTTAATTACGCGGAGCATATGAAAATTACATCGCAAACGATAAACACCGTACAAAATACATTAAATGAAATGAAGGATATACCGGAGCATATTCCGATCGGGCATGCGCTCAATAGTGCAATTATTTCCTCATACGGACCAAGAGTACCCGTCAAATTCGAGCCGGTTGGGGCTGTTAAGGTAGATCTTAGCACACGTCAGAAGGATGCCGGCATCAATATGATTTTGGTTGAGGTATACATTCGCATAATAGCGGAGGTTACGATCATTATTCCGTTTGATACCGAGCCGGAGCTGGTCGAAACGGATATCCCGATTTCATATTTGCTAGTAGTTGGCGACGTGCCGATGTACTATTACGACAATACGGGCAAACCTGTAGGCGAGTCGGCTGCGCAGGCGCCAAACATTTCGGTTCCGCTCGGCGAAGGTGCGGGAGGCGGAGTTACATCCAGTCCGCAAAACAACAATAATGGAGAGTCTTCAGGCACTGGAGCCTCTAATACAGGACCGTCAACAGAAGCAACGAACGAAGGCACTAATCATTCTAAAGGTTCTAACCAAGGATCAAATAGTTCGGGCAATTCATCCTCTGAATAGCATACATATAAAAACGACTTTATTGTCTTCAGCAAAGAGGACGATAAAGTCGTTTTATATTTTTTGCTTTAATTTCCGGAACGCATTCGTTTACGCTCGGCTTGCTCCCAGCGGCGCAGCATCGGATATGGATCAAACGACCATTCAATTAAACCGCGGTCGCTGTATACGCCATAATGCAGGTGAGGAGGAAACTTTCCCTGCGTCCCGGGTTTGCCGTAACCAGAGCTTCCTACCCATCCAACAACCTGTCCAGGCTTTACGACATCGCCTATATTAACGGTTTTGTCAAAGCCGGACAAATGTGCGTAATAGTGGTAAAAATTGTTTAGATCACGAATGCCAATTCTCCATCCGCCGTATGGATTCCAGCCCTGCACCTCAACAATGCCATAACAGGTGCTCCGAACAGGGACACCATGCCTTACGAAAATGTCGGTACCTTCATGGGTACGCCTGCCGCCCCAGCTTCGCCCGGTTCCCCAGGTGCTGTTATAGGCATAATGAGTGCTGATAGGCAGCGGGAATGCATGCTCGAACAAATCAAGCTGGCCAAATGCTTCATAGATTCGGGCGAACTGCTGGATGCGCTGCACTGAACGATTATTTTGATAATACTCCCAAAGTCCGATTGCGAAATCATCATTGGAGATACCGTACGCGGCAACGCGGCTAACAAGTGAATAGAGAAGATCGATGTCGCTTGTTCGTTCCGCTTGTCCATTCCCGTCACCATCACGGCCAATCCCGTTAAAAAAGTTGATCGATACCGGCGAGCTGTCATCCGTATTCGGATTGAGCGGGCCGACCCAGCGTTCCTGGTCGATAAACACGCCAACGGTGTTACCAAGCATTGGACGAGCCTTTGGACGTGCTTTAGACATGGATCGCTCATACTGATCGATGGCTGCGATCCAGAACCAAGGCACTTCGGTAAATAAGCTTAATTTGTCATACAACCCTCTTCTAACGGAAAAGGGATCGGTCTCAGCATTGACTGTTTGCTCATGGGCCTTATCAGTTTGTTGTTTGACAGCAGGAGCTGCTCTTACAGAACTGACGGGCGTGACAATGAACAGAGAAGCTGCGGTTATTGCTGCAACAATAGGAATAGTCAGTTTCAAACGTCTCACCCTTCCAAAAGCATGACGGTTATAACGTTATGTTTTGCAAATCATTGGTTTTTATACGAAACATGTTATAATAAACGCATGAGTTTAGGAATTATAAATGAACTTGAAAGCAGGTAATCCCTAATGAAACAACAAGAAACACTCAAAA
Organism: Paenibacillus sp. 01L418; assembly: GCF_056400045.1. NCBI lineage: Bacteria > Bacillati > Bacillota > Bacilli > Caryophanales > Paenibacillaceae > Paenibacillus > Paenibacillus sp. 01L418. Next base: position 6,628 of record NZ_JBFTSN010000030.1, on the reverse strand, counting down.
AGCCTGATTGGCTTCGAATAAAATTAGCGACAGACGGTAACTTTGCCGAAATTAAAAATATGATGCGCTCAAAAACGCTACATACGGTTTGTGAGGAAGCACGTTGCCCAAACATTTATGAATGCTGGTCGAATCGAACAGCCACATTTATGATATTGGGTGATATTTGCACGCGCGCTTGCCGTTTTTGTGCGGTTAAGACAGGTATGCCGACTGAACTGGATTTGGACGAACCAGAACGGGTAGCAGAGGCAGCAGAGCAAATGAATCTTCAGCACTGTGTTGTTACATCGGTTGCTCGTGACGATCTTAAGGATGGCGGCGCATCCATATTTGCAGCTACTGTACATGCGATTCGCAAACGTATGCCGTTTTGCCGAGTTGAAGTGCTTATTCCTGACTTCTTGGGAAATAAAGATGCGCTTCAAATTGTAATGGATGCAAATCCGGATATTCTAAATCATAACGTCGAAACGGTGGAGCGGCTTTCGGATCGTGTTCGTGCCAAAGCCAAATACAGCCGTACGATGGAGCTGTTGAAGCGCGCCAAAGAAATGAAGCCTAAGATTCCAACCAAATCGAGCATTATGCTTGGCGTAGGTGAGGAATGGGATGAAATTTTGCAGACGATGGATGATCTTCGCGCAAACGATGTAAATATTTTGACATTAGGTCAATACTTGCAGCCAACGCCGAAACATTTAAAGGTCGTACGTTATGTCCACCCAGACGAATTTGCAAAACTAAAAGAAGAAGGGCTGAAGCGCGGTTTTAGGCATGTAGAATCGGCACCATTAGTACGCAGCTCTTATCATGCACATGAGCAGACCGATTCGGCACACGCAGCAATGGCAGCGGAAGCCGAAGCGAGCCGTGAGATTTCTTCCGGTGCTTGCTCGAGCAGCTTGTAACTGACGCTCAAGATGAGGTGGAAAATATGGCTTTGATTCATATCGGCGGAAAATCTTATGAAATTGTGCTTGAAAATAGGAATGGCTGGAATCCTGAAGCATTTCGTGATCGATACAGCGAAGTACTTGAGCGCTACGATTATATTGTTGGTGACTGGGGCTATAGCCAGCTGCGGCTGAAAGGTTTTTTTCGTGACAGCCATCAGAAAGCTACGAAGGAAAGCAATCTATCTGGCATGCCGGATTACATCAATGAGTATTGCAACTTTGGCTGCGCTTATTTTATTTTAGAAAAAACAAACAGTACCGTTCGTGAGCCAGACGACTATGACTTGGATGCAGACGAAGAGCGTCCGCGTATAGAAGCAGCTGATCTTCTTGCAGCAGCTGCCGGTTTTGTGGATATTTCTGAAGGTCTTGAACATGATGAGGTTGCGAGTGCAAAGGAAGAAAGCGCCGCTCCAACACATGAAAGGCATACTCGCAATCACACAAGGGAAAATCGCCATAGAAGCTCCAATCGCAATAAAAACGACGCGGATAAAGGCAACGACAGCGCGAATAGTGCTGGCGAAGGTAAAAATAGCAGCGAGCAGCAGCAGGGCAGTGGGAAACGTGAGCAGCAACAGCAGCGTAAAGGCGGCTATAAAGGCAATAACGATAACCGCTCCAAGAAACCGTTCCGCCTTGCAGCCAATGAAACCGCGGCTTCATCTGCAGAAACGAATCGACCAAACAAAAAAGACACAGAGCGCGTATAATACGCTCTGTGTCTTTTTTTGGTTTTAAATGATGGTAACAAATCTTATCGGACGTCGTAACCAAGGAATGCTTCACGTACTCGGTTCCAGAAAGGAAACGGCCGATATCGTGCAAAGCTTACTTTACGGCTGGATACACTGCAGCGGATGGAACGAATATCGCTGCTCATGATGCTGATGTGATCAATTGCGAGCTGCAGCCGCTGCTCTTTCTTAGAGATAATATCGCAGTGATGATGCTGCGGCAGCAGCACGGATGATCCAAGTGTACGATATACACGATTATTGATCGAAGCGATTTCCGCAATTTGCAGCGATTCTATCGATGGATGGACAATCGCTCCACCTAAGCTTTTGTTATACGCGGTGCTTCCCGAAGGGGTCGAAATGACAATGCCGTCACCGCGGAACATTTCAAACATCTCATCATTTATATTGATTTGGGCGACGAGCGTTCCGTCAACGCCTTTTAATGTGAATTCATTTAATGATAAGTAATGACGGGTCTCGCTTGGTGTCTCAACTTCAATCTCGGCAAGTGGATACCTAACGATTCGTGGTGTTTCCTCTGCCATCATTGCGACGAGATCTTCAAGCTCGTCTGCCTTCCAGTCGGCATAAAATCCAAGATGGCCGGTGTGAATGCCGACAAATGCAACATTCGTAATTTGATCTACATATTTATGAAAAGCGAGGAGCAGTGTTCCGTCACCTCCGATGGATATAACGATTTCCGGTGATTCATCATTCCGAGTGAAGCCTCGCTCCCCGGCTAGTTTATGAAATTTTTCTGCTAACGATTTAGATAGATCATCGCCTCGATCAATTACCGCATACTTCAAAAGTAAATCTCCTTCCGATCTCCATAGTACTTAAGATGATAAAGGAAATTGTGTTTAAATTCAATGAGCGGCTCTAATCATGGCCCAAGCCACCCCCATAACAAGTAAACGAGAGTCATTGCAATTAAACCATGAACCATTCTAGCTATAAAAAAAGGACGATAGCGCAAATCTGTTTTGCTGAGCAGGCTTGCTACTTGGGCATGGACTGATAAGCCGCCCCAAGAGAGCACCCAAGCAGCGATTGCAGCTTGATGCATGAGTCCAGTACCAGCTGTACCTGCCGAACGAGAGCCTAATGTGACCTCGAACAATCCGAATATCCCAGCGTCTGCAAGCGGCTTAGGCAGGCCGATTAAACCAAACAAAAATCGCAGAGCTTCAGCCATCGCCTCAATGATGCCTGCATGCGTCAGCATCTCCATCACGACGGAGAAAAAAACGACGAGTCCGCCAACGACGATCATTAGCCGCAGCGCCGATTGAATTGAATCCTGCAGCAGCCGTCCTAGTCCGCGCCCATCCAGCAATCGAGCCTCATGCATCGCCTTGAGTGCTTCGGAGATGCGAGAGGGCCGTCGTTTTCTGAACCCCTCCCTTGCAATCACCGTTTTTTTGGTTCCAGATGAAGGGGCATGTCTATCGTGAAAGCGCATGAGAAGACCGATAAGAAGACCGCCTCCGTAGTGCGCAGCAGCGAGTATAGGAGCAATCGCTACATTTTGGAAGAAACCAACGGACACGGCACCAATTAGGAAAATAGGATCAGAAGTAGTCGTAAAGGCAACAAGCCGCTCACCCTCTGCTCGGTTAACGAGCCGCTGCTCAAAGAGCTGTGCTGTTAGCTTTGCGCCTACCGGATAACCGGAAATGTAACCCATTGTCACGACAAAACCCCCGATGCCGGGAAGCCGAAATATAGGTCTCATGAGCGGATCAAGCAGCTTGCCGAAAAAATGTACAATACCGAAGCCGAGCAGCAATTCCGATATGACGAAGAAAGGGAACAACGCTGGAAAAAGCACCTCCCACCAAATAGATAGCCCACGGAGCGAGGAGTGAAGGGTTTCTGTAGGAAAGACAGTCATTAAAAGCATGATTATAATTGCGCCAAGCGCGGTTATAGATAAGGGATGAATGATCGTTCGCAGCAGATAGACCGCCTCCTCAAATAATTAGAAAGGGGAGCCGAGCAGATGCCATAAGATGCTGTACAACCCCTCCTAAACGTATATGTAGGAATAAGGATATCCATCACTGGATATGCTTTAAAAATAATTAAGTTTGACAAAGAAAACGCTTGCAAAACGCTGGATTCCTGTTTTTTTTATGGTACAATGGAATTACCTTTGAAACGGTTGGAGTGATGGGTATGAGTATAATCGCTGGCATCTTGGTCTGTGCTTTCGTCTATGTCATTCGAGAATCTCTTACAGCACCAGGGGAAGAGGACTATGAAGGTTGATGGGTAATACGCACTATATGATGAGCCCCGGATAAGCATCCCGCGGGCTTTTTTTTGTTAAGTCCGTACTTTTATTTGTGATATAATACTAAATACCTACACAATGGAGATGAATTTGACGATGAATAGGAATATAAGCCTTTATGAGGCTTTAGGTGGATCTGAGACTTTAAGGCTGATTGTTAACTCTTTTTATCCTAAGGTACAAGCCCATCCGTTAATTGGGCCTTTGTTCCCGCAAGATATTGATCCTGTTATAGAAAAACAATATTTATTTTTGACGCAATTTTTTGGCGGGCCTTCTTTATATTCTGATGAATATGGACATCCAATGATGAGAGCAAGACATATGCATTTTCCAATAACCCCTGAACATGCTGGCGCATGGCTTGACTGCATGCAAAGAGCATTGCAAGAGGTAGGCATAAATGACGAGCTGCAAGAGATCGTTATCAACAGACTATCCGGACCTGCACACCACTTTGTAAACACATCTGAAGAGGAGACGTGATTGTATGGAACCGCTCTACCTATCCAAAATCATATGCATTTGCTGTGAAAAGACTTTTATGACTTCGCGCGTTAGACCAAGCTTCAAAAGAGCAGCTAGAATGGACTCTGACTTTTGCGGATATTATAAAACGGACGTAAACCCTGATTATTATGTTGTACGGGTTTGTCCTAATTGCGGCTTTGCCTCAACTGAGAACGGGATGGAGCGGTTGAATGATCGGCAAAAAAAGAAATATCATGATGAAATCGGAATGCATTGGAACAATCAAGATTATGGCGGGGAGCGCGATCTGAAGAAGGCGATGGCCAGCTACAAGCTAGCGCTTTTATCAGCCCAAGCCATTGACGAGAAGGATCGCGTGCTTGCTGGTATTTTGCATCACATTGCTTGGCTGTATCGTTATGAAGACAATCAGAAAGACGAGAAACGATTTCTTACGTTTGCACTTCAAGCCTATATTCGTGTATATGAGGCAGAGGGTGTTGCGCTTAACAATGCGAAGCTAATGTTTTTAATAGGGGAGCTGAATCGTCGTATCGGAGAATTAAACGATGCTGTACGTTGGTTTTCCCGCGTGGTGAATGATAAAAAAATCGTGGATGCTGCAATGATTCGTGCGAGCCGCGAACAGTGGCAGCTTATACGCGAGGAGATGGAAGCCAGATCGAAACATGCATCCGGCAACACTTCTCCTGACGATGGCACAGATTTATTGAAGCAGTCGGTCTCTTCTTCCGCTTAGCGGAGCGCCTTTTTTAGAACACGGTTTGTCAGCAAATAATCGCGGTCTGCATCAACAATAGTCACTTTATTATGGCAGCAAGGGAAAACGAGCAATCGTTTCGTACCGTCTTGTATGTCTTGGAGCTCTTCTGGTTTTATTGGAAGCAGCACGTTTTCTGCATGGCAGAAGGGACAGCTCGATACATAAAGGTCGCCCATAATAATGTCATAAGGCCATGCTTTTTCGAACGGAATCATGATTTGTTTTCGCTCTCAGGTGCAGCGTTAGGCTTAGCAAGCTCGGCGAGCTTTTGCAATAATATATGGCGCGGCATATGCATTAAGTGCTCTATTGGGACGCCAAGCTGCTCGGAAAGCTTAACAGCTGTATCAGCAGAAATCTGCAACGGTTTAGACATGGTGTAATTCCTCCAATCTGGATATAATTAAGTTATACACTGCCGAGAAGGTTTGCGCAAATAAAAACGCGGCCGCATCTTGGCTTTTTTTATGGAAGAGAGGATGAGAGCAATGAATACGGGATATCCGCAAAGTTGGGATTTAGAAGTTTTTTATGAGGGTGGCTCAAGCTCAGCAGCGTTCTTGCAGGAGCTGAAGGGCATGGATGAGGACATTGAGAAGCTCGATGCCGCACTTTTAACGGAAGCAAGCATTGGAGCTTCTGAAATTGCGGCGATGACGGAGCTGCTGCAAAGCATCATCATTAGGCTGCGTGAAACAGAGTCGTTTGTTTCATGCTTGTTGGCTCAGAATATGCGAGACACAGCCGCGAACTCACAAAGCGATCGCGTAAAGACGCTTGCTGCGAAGTTTCTAGGGGTGCTTACCCGCTTTGACAACGTACTGCGAGGTCTTGATGATAGTGAATGGGAAAAGCTGCTGACGCACCCACAGCTCGCTGAGGTAGCGTTCAGCCTAACTGAACGCCGCGAGCTTGCAAAGCAGAAAATGGCTCCTGAGCTGGAAGCGTTGGCTGGAGATTTAGCGGTAGACGGTTACCATGGCTGGGGCGATTATTACAACGTCATTGTATCCAGAGCGAAATTTAACGATGTAGGAAAAGACGGGGAGAAAAAAGTTTTATCCGCTGGTCAAATGCATAACCGCTTATCCGATGGAGACCGCAATGTTCGGAAGGCTGCATTCACAGAGTGGGAGAGGGAATGGGCAGAGCAGGCGGATTTATGTGCAGAGACGTTAAACCGAATTTCAGGCTTTCGTTTAAAGCTGTACGACAAGCGCGGCTGGGATTCGGTGCTGCAGGAGCCGCTGCAAATGAACCGGATGAGCGAAGCTACACTGCAAGCGATGTGGTCTGCAATCCAAGAAAGCAAACAGGTGCTAGTTCGTTATTTAGATCGTAAAGCGAAGCTGCTTGGTGTGGAGAAGCT
>NZ_JBFTSN010000029.1:0-35252 GCF_056400045.1 Paenibacillus sp. 01L418 | reverse complement strand
ACTTTATCCAGCTCGTTTTTGCCGGTTAAGGTCAAATCGACCATCTCTACATACATTGACTCTCCATGTTCAGATGACTTGCTAACGCTGCTGACGGCTTGTTCGATCTCTCTCACCCGCTGCTCTGCTGAGCGAATCGTACTCATTTGCGCATCAACGGCTTCCTGCTGCAGCAGCCGGGAAATCTTGAGCATGTCCGACACAGTCAATATACCTGCAAGCTTATTTTTTAACGTAACGATGACACAATCGTAAAGCACACTCTCGTGGCGGCTTAATGCGCTGTCAATGAGCTGCTGCGGTGCATAATCATAATCGACTACGAGCGGACTCGCATCCATAAGCTTTGTAATTGGTTTGTCATCATACAAATCTGCGCTAAAGCGATGGCCCAGCTTCAGGAAGAACCGATTGCGCATCATCAGACCGATAGGAGCCCCTTGCTCCCCAGTTACGATAATGCACTCACTTTCCGGATGCTTCTTAAACACAGCGATCGTCTGCCGGCATGTATGCTCTGCGTCTATTGTTGGAGCCTGACGCAAAAAATGATGCAGGCGCGTTGCTTCTGCTTTTACCGGATGCATTGTTCTTTCATCAGCACGCTGCTCCGCTTGCTTAACAGTACTTTCATCGGTTCCTTTTACCTCAATTAATTGTTGTACGTTTCCGTTAAGTGGTGTGTTTGGAGCAGTACGCTCATTTTTCTCGATAGCTGATTGTTTTTCTTTATCTAGAACAGTCGCTGTCACTTCACCCTCACCCTTCCTTCTTTTTCCTTATGCACTCACTATAGGTCGTAAGCATCAATTGAATTAGGTAGAAATGTTATCGGAATGTTAAATTCGACAATATATTTTTTAATTTCCGTAAAAACATGCCTATTGAATTTTCCGATAAGAGAGTCTTTATGACTAAACAACAAAAAAGCTGTGATCCACAYACAGTTTCCTGTACGCTTCACACAGCTTTTCTATGAGGCTAGTATTATTTCGAAGCTCGTTTCAAGATCCGGCAGCCGTAAGGCTTCAATTCAACACTGTTGTTTAGAGCCGCACCYGTCAACAAATCTGTATACTGCTGAGCATCTAAAGCAACCGAAGATTCATTTGCACTGAAATTGGATACAAAGACGTAGTCGTTCACGCCATCTGTTCTTAATTGTGCAGTTACGCCATGCGGCAGCTCGGAATCAAGAACTCGCTTGATCCCCTCTTGCTCTATAATTCGAGTCAGAAAATCGTTTGTAAAAGATGCTTCGTTGCGCGATGCAACATAGTAGGCTTTGCCTGCACCCAAATGATTTACCGTTAAGGCAGGGCGACCCGCATAAAAATCCTCACCGTAAACAGCAAGTGCCTCCGCACCTTCAAGATGGATAAGATCACACAGCTCGCGTGCTGTATATTGGCCGCTCAGTCCAAGCTTATTTCCGTCCTTCAGCACGACCTGATTGGAATCATGATCATGCAGCGAATCGATCTCCTCGGACCAGATCCCAAGCGTCTTGCGCAGCGGTCCTGGGAAACCTGTTAGGAAGCATAGGTCGTTCTCATCGACGATACCTGTCCAATAAGTAGCGATGAAAGTACCGCCATTTTCAACAAAACGTTCAATGCGCTCGCCTACACCCGGACGCACCATATATAACATAGGAGCAATAAGGAGCTTGTACGAATCAAAGCTGCATTCCGAATCAATAATATCCACTGGCACACCCAGATCCCAGAACGGACGATAATGGCGTTTAGCCGTTTCTTCATAATGAAGACCGCTATTGCGCGGGCCTTGCGAATCCTTTACTGCCCAGCGATTTTCCCAATCATAGATAAGCGCTACCTCAGGCTTCACAGTTGTACCTACTACTTCGGTCAACTTCTCCAAAGCTTCGCCAAGCTCAGCCACATCGCGGAAAACGCGAGTATGCTCATGGCCGACATGATCCACTACTGCACCATGCAGCTTCTCGCTTGAGCCTCTACTCTTGCGCCACTGGAAATACTGAACAGTATCTGAGCCATGTGCAACCGCTTGAAGCGATGACAGCATGTGCATGCCTGGACGCTTCACTTTGCTGATCGGCTGCCAGTTCGTCATGCTCGGCGTGCTTTCCATCAGCATGAACGGCTTTCCGCCGCCAAGCGAACGAAACACATCATGGTTGAAGCCAATCCACGCCGCTTGCTCGCTGTCATCTCCGCCATTGTCATGCCAAGTTGGATAAGCATCCCACGATATCATATCGAGCAGCTCTGTAAACTTCCAATAGTTAAGCGGCTCAAAATCAAGCATAAAGTTCGTCGTAATCGGAAGCTCACTGTTAGCGGCGCGCAGCGGAGCTATTTCGTTGTGGCAGAAATCAACCGTTTGATCCGTAACGAATCTTCTCCAGTCAACATTCTGGCCGTGAACCGCTTTCTCGCCACGCTCGGTTGGCGACTCGACTTGGCTCCAATCGGTATACGTATGGCTCCAGAACGTCGTCCACCAAGCATCGTTAAGTGCTTCTAGTGTACCGTATTTATWTTTCAACCAGTCGCGGAAAGCGTCTTCACAATACGAGCAGTGACATTCGCCACCATATTCATTTGATATATGCCAGCCGATGACCGCAGGATGATCCGAATAACGTTCTGCCAGCTTCGAGTTCATGATCGTTACCTTCTCGCGATATACAGGTGAGCTGAAGCAGTGGTTGTGACGCGCACCATGCAAATTACGAATTCCGTTAGGTGCAACGCGCAGCACTTCCGGATATTTTTGAGACATCCAAACCGGGCGTGCTCCGCTTGGTGTAGCAAGCAAGGCATAGATGCCGTTAGCAGCAAATTTATCAAGCAACGTGTCCAGCCATTCAAATGTAAATACGCCTTCCTCCGGCTCGATCGCCATCCATGCAAAAATGCCTACAGACATCACGTTGCAATGTGCAAGCTTCATGAGGCGGATGTCTTCCTCCAGCACCTCAGGATACTTCTGCCATTGATCTGGATTATAATCTGCACCATGCAGCATTTGCGGAATTTTTGCACTTATCGGGGGAAATTTCATACTCATCTCATCTGCCTCCATTTTCGTCTTGCTTGCAGCTATTATTGGTTATACTATAATGATATTCATATTATATCTTGTTCATCGAACCAACTATATAACAGTATTTTCGCATTATTATAAAAATATGAAACAGGAGGACACCGTATCGACACGATGGTTTTTCCGATTTTGACAGAGACAGACAAGACACTCCCGGTTTATCTCACGAGTATCGGGCATTGGAGCGATCAAGAGCCGATTGACCGTCCAAACGGCTATCCTCATTTTCAATGGCTGCAAGTCATTAGCGGCTCGGGCGAGCTCCATGTTGGCGATCAACAAATGACCGTTCGAGCTGGGCAAGGGTTCTGCCTGTTTCCGAACGAGCAGCATCAATATTTTTCAATACAAGCGCCTTGGGAAATCATTTGGATGAGCTTTAGAGGCGATTTGTCCGACAAGCTGTTCAGGCAGGCTGGAATTACACAATCCGGTGTCTATTCGACTGCTGATCATGATATGATTGTTACCCACATGAAAAACATTTACGCAATGACGCAATCCGGCCGATCCTTTCTCGGTCTCGAGTGCTCTAAGCTGGTTTACATGTTTTTACTTGATTTAATGAAGGTTATTCTTGTAAGCTCACACTCGGTAGAACAAAACTACTTGAAGCTGCAGCCTGTTCTTCATTATATTGAAGCTAATTACAGCAAGCTTATTACGATAAAGGATTTAGCAGGCTGTATCGATGTAACGCCGCAGTACCTATGCTTGCTTTTTAAGAAAGCATTGAAAATGCGACCAATGGCATACGTAAACCGAGAGCGTGTCAATCGGAGCAAGGAGCTTATGTTCCGCGAAAGCGAGATCAAGATGCACGAAATCTCCCAGCGCGTCGGCTTCGACTCCCCCAGCTACTTCAGCTCCGTCTTTAGGCGGCTTGAAGGGTTAAGCCCGGAGCAGTTTAAAAAAATTCACGGCATGCGCTGATGTAGGGGCAGTTGTGTGGATCGGAGTTGGCTCCGTAAGAACACATAGGTGCTTGCAGCGATGATCCTTTGATTGCTGGCAGCACGCCTGACGGGCTCCATAAGAGCCTATAGGTTCTTACAGACGCTCAGCTAGGTTACTTCGGAGGCTGTAAGAACACATACGTGCTAACAGCAGACTTTYCGYTGTTGGCAGCACGCCTGACGGGCTCCATAAGAACCTATAGGTTCTTACAGGCACATAGCTAGGTTACTTTGGAGGCTGTAAGAACACATACGTGCTAACAGCAGACTTTCCGCTGTTGGCAGCACGCTTGACGGGCTCCATAAGAACCTAAAGGTTCTAACAGGGACATAGCTAGGTTACCTCGGAGGCTGTAAGAACACATACGTGCTAACAGCAGACTTTTCGTTGCTGGCAGCACGCCTGACGGGCTCCATAAGAACCTATAGGTTCTTACAGGCACACAGCTAGGTTACTTCGGAGGCTGTAAGAACACATACGTGCTAACAGCAGACTTTCCGCTGTTGGCAGCACGCCTGACGGGCTCCATAAGAACCTATAGGTTCTTACAGGCACATAGCTAGGTTACTTTGGAGGTTGTAAGAACACATACGTGCTAACAGCAGACTTTCCGCTGTTGGCAGCCGACCTGACGGGCTCCATAAGAACCTATAGGTTCTTACAGACGCTCAGCTAGGTTACTTCGGAGGCTGTAAGAACACATACGTGCTAACAGCAGACTTTCCGCTGCTGGCAGCACWCCTGACGGGCTCCRTAAGAACCTATAGGTTCTTACAGGCACATAGCTAGGTTACTTTGGAGGTTGTAAGAACACATACGTGCTAACAGCAGACTTTCCGCTGCTGGCAGCACGCCTGACGGGCTCCATAAGAACCTATAGGTTCTTACAGGCACATATTTAGGTTACTTTGGAGGTTGTAAGAACACATACGTGCTAACAGCAGACTTTCCGCTGYTGGCAGCCGACCTATTCCGAACATAGAGCCGAGTTCATAGGTTTCACTTCAATTCAGGAGGTTCATATCATCATGACTAATAAAAAACTTATATTTAATGAAATTGATCTATATGCGGACGCTTTTCGCACGGTATCACGATCGGTGGGCAGCCGGCCAGAGCTTGGACATGAGGAGTTTTTTGCTTCTGAGCTGCTCTGTACGGAGCTTGCAAAATACGGGTTTGAGGTTGAACGTGGTATTTTAGGCATTGAAACATCTTTTATTGGTGTTTATGATACAGGAAGCCCTGGCCCGACAGTTGGCTTCTTATGCGAGTATGATGCTCTGCCAGAAATCGGACATGCTTGTGGACATCATCTCATCTGCTCTATGAGCATGGCAGCAGCTGTCGGACTTAAAGCGGCTTTGATAAACAGCGGCATTGGCGGAAAAATTCGCATCTATGGTACGCCAGCTGAGGAAACACGCGGAGCGAAAGTACCAATGGCAGAGGCAGGTTTATTCGATGACTGCGACTTCGCTTTAATGGCGCATCCATACTATACGTTTGAACGTTCAGGCGAATCACTAGCGCTGGATGCCGTGCAGTTTGAATTTCATGGTCTAGCCGCGCATGCAGCTGCAAGTCCATATGAAGGAATTAATGCGCTGGATGCTGTTCTTCAGCTATTCAATAGTGTTAATGCGCTGCGCCAACAAACACGCAGCGATGCGCGCATTCATGGTATTATTGACAACGGCGGCAAGGCGCCGAACATTATTCCTGATTATGCATCGGCCAAATTTTATGTCCGCTCGGCTTCACGCACTTATACAAACGAGCTCACTGCGAAAGTGCTGCGCTGTGCAGATGGGGCCGCATTGCAGACGGGCTGCACCGTTACAACAAATCATTTCGAATACTCTTATGACGATCTGCTTACTAATGAAGCATTGTCCGAGCAGTTCAATACGAATCTGATCAAGGCAGGCATTCGCCCTGAGGATATGGAAATCGGCAAGGATCATGGCTCGCTTGATTTAGGCAACGTCTCCGTTCGCTGTCCAGCTATTCATCCTTACGTCAAGGTGGTACAAGATCGTTTGCTGCTTCATACGGAGGCGTTTCGTGATGCGGCAATGACCGAATATGCGCTGGACGGCATGTTATTTGGTGCCAAAATGCTAGCTGCAACCGCATACGACGTATTTGCCGATCCTGCGCTGCTCGCACGAATTCGCGCTGAATTCGAGCATCAAACCAAAAGCAGCAAATAAGAACAGGATAAAGAACAACTTCGCTCGGAATGGGGAGGCAGGCCGCAATGGATAAAAGCATCATCAATAGCCACGAAATTACACAAATTTGTTTATTGGCCGGCAAAATCATTTTGCAAAACGGCGGCGAAACCTATCGTGTCGAAGATACGATGTCCCGAATTGCAGCTGCTTACGGCATAGAGAACTCCCATAGCTTCGTCACGCCGACCGGTATTATATTTGCCATTGACGGTTCATCCCAGATGACGAAGCTCATTCGTATTTCCGAGCGTTCGACGAATTTGCTTAAGGTATCCTTAGTCAACGATATTTCCAGAAAAATTAGCACCGGCACGCTGGCTGCTGGCGATGCACACCGACTTTTACAAGAAATAGACTCTAACGCTTTCGTTTATCCGGTTTGGATGAAAATCATAGCTGCTGCTATAGCGAGCGGCTGTTTTCTTATCATGTTCCAAGGCAGCTGGCGCGACTTCATCCCTGTTGTGCTCATCAGCGGCATTAGCTTCGGTTTTTCAGTTAAACTGCATCGAATCGTGCCGATCAAATTTTTCTCCGAGTTTATTACGGCTTTGCTGATCGGCACCTTGTCCGTGCTGTTTGTACATAAAGGATATGGATTTGACCTCGATAAAATTATTATCGGTTCTGTTATGCCTCTTGTGCCCGGCTTGCATATTACAGCAGCAGTCAGAGACCTGATGGCTGGCCACCTTGTATCAGGGCTTTCGAAGGGAGCAGAAGCTTTTCTCACAGCATTCGCTGTGGGTGCGGGAATCGCCGCGGTGCTCTCGTTTTATTAATCAAGCAAAAACGCCTTCGGCGTACTTTAGACGCTGAAGTAGCTTTGACGGTGAAATATAAGATAAGTAATAGAAAATGATATACTTTCTTATATTTCGCAAATTCGGAGGTGTATTACGTTGTCGATAATAGAACAGCTAGTCACTAGCTTTATAGCTTCAGCAGCCTTCGGCCTCATCTTCAACGTACCGAAGCGAACGCTTGTGCACTGCGGCGTTGTTGGCATGATAGGCTGGTTCATTTATATTTCCTGCACAGAGCTGTCGCTGGATACCATTCCTGCGACGCTAATTGCTGCTTTTATCGTAACCGTAGTGAGCCAGCTATTCTCAAAGCTATACAAAACGCCCATCATCGTCTTCAGCGTATCCGGCATTATTCCTTTAGTTCCCGGCGGACTCGCCTACGATGCTATGAGAAACGTCGTGGAAGACAATTATGACATTGCCGTGCAGCTAGCCGTAAAAGCATTCATGCTCTCAGGAGCCATTGCAATTGGTCTTATTTTCTCAGAGGTCGTCAATCAGCTCATCCGTAAAACGGAACGTTAGCGTAATTTATTGAGTTGGGATCGCATACCTGGAACGCAATAATTTGGCCATTTCCATGATTTGTTCTTTTGTCGGCATTACAAGCTTCGACTCTGCTTCTCTCATACCCGCTTCCGTCTGCTGCGAAGCTATGACTTGTTTGACCGCTTTGACAAAAGCTTCTCCGRCTCCTGTGCCAAGCGGTGTCAATTGCTCCAAACTAGCCGTGCTTTCAGCAGCCACAAGCGGATAATCGTTTTCGTTTTCCCCCTGTGCAGCTTTATCATAGAAGGATCGAACGAAGCTGGCCCGCTCCTGGCCAGATCCATCCGCTACAATAAAGGCTTGTACAATAAAGGCATGCGTCTGCCGACGCTGTGCGATGCCGCAAAATTTATACCCGCCAATGCTCAAATCAAATTCGCCAGGACAATAAGCACCTTTGATTTCCCCTTTATCTACTTGGCAGCCCGTCTCCTGTAATGCATGACGAATCAACCCATACATTTTTTCAAAATCATCATGAAAATGAAAGGAGTCCAACGCTTTTTTCGGCATGATCAGCGATATATTAATGACCCCCAAATCAAGCGGTACCGCAGCTCCTCCCGAATTGCGCACAGCAGTAGACCAGCCTTCCGATTGAAGAGCCCTTTCAGCGTCGGCAGCGCCTGGCAATCGGCTGTCGCGCAGCCCCATAACAAATGCTCTTGGGTGACGCCAAATATGGCAAATGGCTGGACCTCCCTGCCCTGTTTTTCTGCAAAGCAGCTCATCCAGCGCAAAGGGATATAACACATCTAATTCATCCAGCTCATTCATGCGGTCGAGCAGCAGCACATTTTCCAAACCATAATCCCTTATCGAATCCCGTTCCATATGTCGTCCAGCCCTCTCTGTTAATCCCTTACTCCGTATACTTGCTAAGTTATATCTATTTTAACGATAAATGAGCAATCGCGCATCATTTATACCGCTCCCTTATTGCTAATGGTGAAAGCATTCAATACAATAAGGATATTGTCATGCAGCGCCAAGGGGGTAACATTAGATTTGGAAGCAATAAATGAAAAAGTCGCATACGAAAACCCATTGCTGTCGCTGCGCGTTTTTCGCCCCATTCGCAGTCTGGACGGTTATACAAACTGGCATTATCATAAACAGGTTGAGCTGCTGCTCATTCTTGAGGGTGAGCTGGACGTTTACGTCGATGAAGAAAGCTTTCACCTGACTTCTGGCGACATCGTGCTTATCGGAGCTTCGGAGCTGCACTCCGATCGCAGCCATAACTTGCTCGATTATATTGTGCTTCAATTCGATCTGGAACCGTTTTTTGATCAAAGCACGATTCCCTATATGCGGTACTTCTCAGAAACCCAAACACCGCTCAGTAAAGCGAATTATATTTTCCAAGAAAACAACACGGCAAAGCAGCAAGCTGTCTCCTACATTCATCAGCTATTGCACGAGACGACTCATAAGGAAACTGGCTACGAGCTGGCAGTCAGCGTTTTAGTCAAGCAAATATTGCTGCTTTTGCTCCGCAACGACAGCCGCAAAGTGTTGATTGAGCAAGATAACTTTGAGCGCATTCGTCTGAAACCGGTGCTCGATTATATCGAAAATCATCTGACGGATCGTATCCAAGTTGAAGAGGTTTGCAAGATCGCCAATATGAGCTATTATTACTTCGTAAAATATTTCAAAAAAACGATCGGGCTTTCCTTTACGGAATATGTGAATTATCGCAAGGTGAAGTGGGCAGAACGAATATTGCTGACGAAGGATTTGAGCATTTCGGAGGTTGGCGAGCGAATCGGGATGCCGAATATGGCACATTTTTATAAAATGTTTAAAAAATACAACGACTGCTCGCCTAAGCAATTCCAGCGTAAGATGCTTGTGCTTAACCGGCAATAGTCTGCTTATCAACCAAAAATGCCTTCAGCGTCCTTTGGATGCTGAAGCAACTTTGACGGAGAAATATAAGATAAGTATAAATATTAGAAAAAGCTCGTCCACCCTATAATTTCGGGGTAACGAGCTTTTTTGGCATAACGAGTTTATAACCTACACCACGGATCGATTCGATTTGTACAGATTGCTGACCAAGCTCCAGCTTCTTCCGCAATGAGCTCACATGAACATCAACCGTACGTTGGCCGCCGATATAATCGAAGCCCCACACGACATTCATAAGATCATCCCGCGTAATTACCATGCCTGGACGCTGTACTAAATAAAGCAGAACCTCGAACTCCTTCGGTCTAAGCGGAATCGTATCGCCGTTTAAGATGACCTCATACTTCTCGGGATAGATGGACAAATCACCAGCTGTGATGACTTTCTCTGAAGACTCGATCGGCTTGCTATCATCAAGCTGTGTCCGACGAAGCACCGCGGATACGCGTGCTAGAAGTTCAGCCACGCCAAACGGCTTCGTAATATAATCATCAGCACCATGCTTCAGTCCTTGCACAACCTCTTCTTCCGCATTGCGAGCTGTTAAAATAATGACCGGTGTTCTTACGCCATTTTGACGAAGACGGTTTAATATTTCAAAGCCGTTCATGCCAGGAAGCATGATATCTAAGATGACCAAATCGAAATTACGCTGCAAAGCCGTCTGCAAGCCTTCCCCGCCATGATCGATAACGGTCGTTTCATAGCCCTCTTGGGTCAAATTGTACGACAGAAGCCTTGCTAATGTCGGTTCATCTTCAATGACGAGCACTTTATGCGACATGTTACCTCCAACCTGGCGAATGGCGGCGCCAAAGACGCCGCATCCGCATATTTAGAACGTTTAGCTTTAGTTTATCACGGATTCATGAAGAATAGGTAAATCTTTTTTTCTATTGCAGTACAGGCAGCTCGATCGTGAATGTAGATCCTACACCAACGTCACTTGTTACTGTAATGGTACCTTTATGCAGCTCAACGAGATGCTTAACGATCGATAATCCAAGCCCCGTACCGCCTGAGCTGCGCGAACGTGCTTTGTCAACGCGATAAAACCGTTCAAATATACGCGGCAAATCCTTTTTCGGAATACCGATGCCGGAATCGCTAATTTGAATGCGAATATGATCATCGCCCAAACCTTCAACCTTTAAGGATACTCTGCCCCCTTCAGGCGTATAGTTAATCCCGTTTGATAACAAATTCATAATGATTTGACGCAAACGATCCTCATCGGCTTCAACATAAAGACCCGGCTCGATGTTCATG
Organism: Paenibacillus sp. 01L418; assembly: GCF_056400045.1. Lineage (NCBI taxonomy): Bacteria > Bacillati > Bacillota > Bacilli > Caryophanales > Paenibacillaceae > Paenibacillus > Paenibacillus sp. 01L418. The sequence goes on along the minus strand of NZ_JBFTSN010000029.1, from coordinate 24,418 downwards.
CTGAGCTCAATTCTTTTGCGAACCGCTTCTGATTCCATCAGCTTAATCGATTTGTGAACGAACGTATCCACTTCTACAGGCGAGAACACAAGCGGCACTCGCCGTGACTCGATTTTGGACAGCTCCAATATATCTCCGATCAATCGGTTAAGCCGATCTGACTCATCAAATATAATTTGCAAGAAAGAACGTGCTGTTTCCTCATCGTTAACCGCGCCGCCAAGCAGCGTCTCAGCAAAACCCTTTACTGCGGTAATCGGCGTCTTCAGCTCATGGGAGACGTTTGCGACAAATTCACTGCGCATCCTCTCCAGTCTGCGAATAGCGGAAACGTCCTGCAATACAAGCAGTACTCCAGAGAAATCATTCCCCTCCGGATGAATCGGCACGAGATTAAGCTCCAGCAGCCTCTCCTCTGGAAAATAAAACGTAATTTCCTCACGCAGATGCTGTTTGCTTTTAAGACCCTCTTGAATCATTTGCGACAGCTCGTATTGCTGCTTCGCTTCCGCATAATGACGGCCAACGAGCTCACGAGCGGAGAAGCCGAGCACTTCCTCTGCACGTCTGTTCATCAAGACGATTTTTCCATTCAGGTCGATCATGACGATTCCGTTAATCATATTATCAAGAACACTCTCAAGCTGATTCTCATTTTGCTGGATACGCGTCATTTGAACTTGCAAGCTGYCTGCCATCGCATTAATAGCATTTCCAAGCTCACCAATTTCATCTTGCTTCATCACTTTTACTCTTGCCAAATAATCCATATTTTTGATGCGTTTAGCAACCTTCGTAATTTGCTCCAGCGGCCTTGTCAGACCAAGTGCAAGGCGGTAGCTAATAAAAGCTGCAATAAGGAAAAGTACAAGCAAGCCTAAGAACAGCATCATCGTCAATTGACGTATGCTTTCATCAACTTCCTTCAAACTCATCGCAAGGCGAATCACATCAGGCGCTTGACCCGGCACCACCGTTACAGGTATAGCGACATACATCATATTTTGTCTAACCGTTTCACTAGCCCGAATCGATCTTCCTGTTCCTGTAGCCAATGCTTCCTTAACTTCGGTACGGTTTAGATGATTGTCCATATCCCGAGGATCTCCATTTGAATCACCTAACACCACACCATCATTGCGAATAAAGGTTACTCGAGCACCCGCATAACGCTGGAGCTCCTTTGCCTCATCTGTATAATAGTCATATAAGGAGGAAATTTCACCTGATTTCCAATTCATTTTTGCCGAGATGATCTGCATCTCACGAACCATATTGTCTTCAAGCGCGTTGATATGGTTTTCCTTGAACGTTTTGACCATAAATAATCCTGCTGCACTGACCGATAATGCGATCATCGCAATCATGATGAGCGTCAGCCTAGTGCGGAAGCTGTTCATTAACATTCACTCCTTATGTTTAATCATGCACACATCGTTTATGGTACATGCGTCGCAGTACTTTCGCTACCCTTGTGATTATTAAGTTTTTGTAAAACATAATGGTACACGGTTGCTAAAGGCTGCTGAATAAGAATCGACAACACAACAGGCACAGCAGCTATTGGACTGAAATAACCGAGCGCCAGCACAATGCCAAGAGAAATGTTGCGCATTCCTGTTGCATAGGAAACGGTCACCTGCTGCTCGTGTTTGCGAAGCGGCGCCGTTCCAATGTAGCCGAAGGCGTAACAAGCACTAACCAGCAGCACAACAATCGGAACGAGCAGCAGCATATCCTGCTTCAGCTCTCCTAAATGAGGCGCAATAGCCGATGCATTTAACGCGACAACACCGACGAAACAAAGCTTGGAAAGCGGTGCTGTAAATGGCTGCACGATACTTTGAATACGTCCTCGGCTCATTTGATTAAGGGCGACGCCAATGATCGTAGGAAGTACAATAATAACGAGTAAATCAACAATAATGGGTCCTGCCTTCACTTCAACAGCGGAGTCAAAAAACAGATGGATACCCGCCGGCACTACCAGTGGACTAAGCGCTGAATCGAGCACAACCATGGCTAGCATAAGCGGAACACTGCCTCCTGACATGCCAACCCATAGCACGGTAGACACTCCGATTGGTATAAGCGTAAACAAAACGAGGCCCACCACATAGGGCGAATCTGCACCAAATGCGAGTGCCCCAAGTCCATAGGCTACCAGCGGAGATACGACATGAGCAATCAAAAAGGTAAGCCCCATAATGCCCGGCCGCTTCAGTACCTCTCGCAATTGTCCTAATCCGCAGCCAATGGCCATCGTTAGCGTGACATAGGCAAATAAGTAAGGAACCATTTCAATAAAAGGCTGAAGCTGTGTTGCAAATAGAAAGCCAAGTATCAACGATCCTGGAATAATGATGAACATCCATCTCTCAAATTGCTGGTTAAAAGCTAAACCCCATTCACGCATGATCTTTCCCTCATTTACCTCTTCTAGTCGATTTTGTACATAAGCTATATAATAACATAGACACTCCGCACATGAACGGAAACTCTTGAACTTCGACTAAAAAGGAGCCCGATTTATGAAAAACGGTAAATTCACCAATACGATCATTCGGATGCAATATGTACCTAGATGGAGCGAATATGCTCCACGATTTGAGGATAACGCCTCCGCTCATAGCTTTAGATGCGCTGCATTGTCTATTTTGATTGGTATTATTGAAGAAAAAATATTCAAGCAGCCGTTAGATAAGCTGAAGCTTGTAGGAAGATGCTTATGGGGTGATCTCAAAAACACGGGCACCGGCTCCATTAAGCATGTCACCAAAAAAGAATCGCTCGTTATGAATCATATCCGAGACTTCGAAATGGAACTTAGCAAGGAGATTGTCTCGTACCTATCCAAGTCTCTACAGGCTCAAGCATTCGATTTTATCGTCCATGCGCAAGATGATTCACCTATTGGACGATTAGTTGATGCCATCGATACGCTGGATGCCTATTTGTATTGTCACAGAGAATCTCGTTATGACACGAATCCTTTTTTTCATGCCAAATATAAGGAGCTCGAACAAGTGCTGCGAAGCACAGAGCTTCCATCCATACACTGGCTGCTCGATGAATACGATAAACATGATGGCTTTTATGAATTTATCCAATACATTATGAATCTCGATACCGTAAAAAGATGGAACGGCAGCTATAATCTCGTTCCAGACAATGATGCGACACATTCCTTCCGAGTCGCTTCACTTGCTTTGTTTAATGGGCTGCTTGAAATCGAGCGCTTCGGCAATAAAAATATCGATCTCTATAAGCTGCTCGCCAAAGCTGCCCTTCATGATTTGCCTGAAGCTTTATCCGGCGATGTTGTATCGAATTTCAAGCACAATAATCCAGACATTAAGCACGCTTTCGAGCAATACGAGAAAGAAACCGCTCAGTTCATGATTAATAAGCTTCCATCGTTTTTTCATGAAGATATGACCGAATTCATAGTACACAGCAAATCAGCAGATGCAAATGGTGAACTCGTTGATATTTCCGACAAGCTGGACGCCTTAATCAAAGCAAGCCTTGAGATGCGAAATAACCCTCATTACGCTGATACTTATTATAACCAGCTGGTGAAGGTTCAGCATCGCTATGAGAATGACTGTGTTGTTTTTTTCCTGGCTTATATTTTGCATGACTTAACCTATTCCAATTTAATTGGACAATAAGTCTTCAATACAAAATGGCCGCGAGATATATCTCGCGGCCCAGCTTTGGTTTATATTAGCTATGAACAGCAGCACTCCAGCCGAATGGGTATGCAGCCGATATTTCTAACGGCAGCTTGCCTTGCGGCATAAGATCACCTAACAATACTCTCGCAGCAGCAGCTAGCGCGAGTGGACGACACTCATACACTGCCATGTACGTTTTTACTTCCGGGTATAGCAATAGATCAAGCGGGTTCCGAACCGACACAGCTATCGTACGCTCCGGTGCCAATTTTACGACCTCGCGTGCAATATCGCGCTCTACCGGATGCTTGGAAGCGTCGTAAGTGACAACGACGATTTGTGAGAATGTTTCCAAATCAGCGAGTGGATGATCATCATCCATTTGACGCTCGACGATATTAGCTCCATACTCTCCAAGAAAGTGACCTAATGAGCCGTCACCTGAAAGCATTTCGTCAGCCACCGAAACAGGGACAATTTTGGGCCACAATACGAGCGTGCTTTTCTCGCGGCTTAATGGCAGCAATGGCCCATCGTCTTTTACTAATGTAACTGAAGCCTCGCTCCATTTAATTGCAACCGCTCGATTTACTTCCGTACCAATTTCCCATTCCACTTGTGACCATGGCAGCAAAGGCCCCTCAAGCACAAGCTTCTCCTTAAGTGTCATAATCCGATTAAGCGCCTCGTTAATACGAGCTTCTGCAAGCTCACCGTTCTCAACAGCACGCACAACGGCTTCAAGTGCAGCCCATTGTTTTTCAAATGTATGGCTGATCAGTACCATATCGGCTCCCGCTTGCAGCGCTTTAATAGCGCCCTGCTCTGGACCATAGGTTTTATCAATCGCATCCATCTCTAAACAATCTGTCACAACAATCCCGTCATAACCAAGCTCTTTGCGCAGTAATCCCGTGATGACAGGCTCAGACAAAGTCGACGGCACGCCTGATGGATCAAGCGCCGGCAAGCAAACATGCGCTGTCATAATACAATCCGTGCCTGCTTCAATTGCAGCTAGGAACGGCTTCAACTCAATCGCGTCTAACCGATCACGCCCATGCAGCAATATCGGCAGCGCATGATGGGAATCCACCGCCGTATCGCCATGCCCTGGAAAATGTTTAACAGTCGCAGCAACTCGTGCAGCTTGATAGCCTGCTACTGCGGCTGCTCCGAGTTCCGCAACGACATCAGAGCGGTCGCTATACGAACGTACATTAATAACAGGATTATCCGGATTATTGTTAACATCAATACAAGGCGCATAATTCATCGTAACACCCAATTGACGAAGCTCTTCACCACATACAAATGCTGTCTCTCTAGCGCTCTCCTTATCGCCGGTTGCACCAAGTGCCATATTGCCCGGCATAAGCGTTACACCGTCAACTAGTCTTGCAACCATGCCGCCTTCTTGATCAATCGCTACGAATAGAGGCGGATTGCCAGCTTTTCTTGCGATGCTTTGAAGCTCGCCGCTAAGCTTGTGCACCTGCTTAGCATCCTTCACATTGCGGGAAAAATAGATCGTTCCGCCAATGCCGCTCGTTTCAATTAACTGCTTGATTTGCGCCGTTGGCTCAAAGCCATGAAAACCAAATACAAATAATTGTCCAACCTTCTTCTTCAAGCTCCAGTTATCCCACTCACGCGTTGTCGTCAATGCTTCCCCGTCCCTTCACTTATCAACCCTATTACGACGGCTCATTCAAAGCCTCGTTATGTTGTCCGCCCTCTTGCCGTCTCGTACGATAATCGGTAGGATTCTCACCTGTATATTTCATAAATACTTTTGTGAAATATCGCCGCTCCGCATAACCAACTTCCTTCGCGATTTGTGCAACGCTCTTGAGTGATTCCCCAAGCATTGCCTTCGCGCGCTCCATCCGCTGCCGCGTTACATATTCGATAAACGTTTCGCCAAAAGTCTGCTTGAACAATAAACTAAAATAAGAGGTGCTTAAACCGACATGAGTTGCCGTTTCTTCAACACTTAGATCGCGATAAAGATTGCGGTCCAAAAAGGCTTTCGCTTCAGCCATTGAACGTTCCGATTGCTTTTTCTTATCCATAGATTTCTCCGAGACCGTATTCGTAACTTGACGAATAACTGATAATAAATCCTTAATGCCAAAGCGGCGATCCAATCTGCGCCAAAGCATATCCTCTTGCTCGCGAGTAAATACGCCCATTTCTTTCATCTCACGCATAAGATGCAGGACAAAGAAATGAAGCAGCGGCTTCACACGATTTAATGAAGGCTCATTCATTCGCTGCAACAGCAGCGTAATACTTTGAAGCTCGCTGTCTACGCTTATCGTATCCCCGCGTTTAACCGCTCCAATTAATTTCTCCGCAGTATCCCAAAACGCTTGATCTGCTTGCGATGATTTTTGCTGAGCGGATGGATAAATAGCGATAATGTCATGAACAGGCGTAAGCTGCATCCCTTGCTGTACTAGCTTATAGGCTTGGGATAAGTCAGCAACCGCTGCAAACTTATGATAAATACCTGCAAATAAATTCAGCTTTACATGGCTCTTAATCGCAGACAACAACATGTCTGCCCAGTTTTTAATGAAGGCAATATCAAATTCAGCCGTTTTCTCCGTTTCAATGAGTACACACCACTCACCATCTCGAATTTGAATGACCGCATGATGCAGCCCATTTTGCTGCAGCTTCTCACGCAGTACATTACATACAGCAAAATTCCACAGCTTTCTTTCCTTATCGGACCAGTCACGCCAATCCTTTGTCTTCTCCGAGCTTACATCAAGATCAAGCACAATTAAGACGAACTGCTGCCGCTTGAGCTGCTGTTCATCTCCGGTCAAGAGCCAATTATCTGCAGTAACATCGGTATAATCCATAATAATATCGTACAAAATTTTCTCGCTAGCGAGATCGATCATCCGGCCAAGCTTCTGCTTCTCTTCCTGCTGCAGCTTCTGCTTACTGCGCTGAGTAGACATTACTCTAGCAATAACACCAGTCAATTCATCATAAGGTATAGGCTTTAACACATAATCATTGACGCCAAATTGAATTGCTGTTCGTGTATAAGCGAAATCCTGATATCCCGACAGCATAATAATATCGCAAGCCATCGCTTTATCACGGATATGCCGAACAAGCTCCAAACCATCCATAACCGGCATGCGAATATCGCACAGCAATAAATCAAAGTGTTGCTGCTCCATAAGCTCTAACGCTTCAACACCATTTTTAGCTGTACCGCCAACGGAAAGCCCTAGCATTTCCCAGGGAATAACTTTTTCTAAATTTCTCGTAATATGTGCCTCATCGTCAACTAGGAGTACTTTACCCGTCATAGCTGATCACCTCTGCTCTTCGGAATTACACAGCGAATAACGGTCCCGCTGCCTTCTTGACTACAAATCCACAAACCGAACGCAGGACCATAATGTATGCGCAAGCGATCTGCAACATTTCGTAATCCAAGTCCTCTTCTCTCACCCATTTGCGCAGCATCCGTCTGCTTGCTTTCAGAGTCTGACTCTGCTGACAGCTTAGTCAGCACTCTGGAGCTCATGCCTAATCCGTTGTCACGAACCATAATGACGATCTGATGAGGCTCAGCAGTTACATCAATTGATATCCTGCCTTGTCCGTCTTCATAACCATCAAACCCATGCTGAATGCTATTTTCTACGAGCGGTTGAAGCGAAAGCTTTAGTATGGAGAAATCAAGTGCTTCTGCCGGGACATTCAATTCGTATGAGAAAAGCTCCTCGAAGCGGTATTTCTGTATTTCCAAATAACTGCGGACATGCTCAATTTCTTGGCTGATCCTTATTTCTTCGGATTGATGCATGCTTGTGCGAAGCAAATTGCTTAATCTGCGCACCATCAACATAATTTTTGCGCCTTCATTTTGTGCTGCAAGAGCATTAATCGATTCAAGCGTATTAAATAGGAAATGCGGTTTAATCTGTGCCTGCATAAGCATCATTTCCGCATGCTGCTTACGTGCCTGCTCTCTGCGCACTTCACTAAGCAAATTGCCGATTCGCTCAACCATACTATTGAAGCTGTTGGCCAGTAGAACGGTTTCATCCTTACCTTGAGCGGTTACTCGAATATCAAGTAATCCCTGCTCAACCAATCTCATTTTACGAACAACTTTAATGATCGTTTTCGCTACTCGGTTAACAAAAAAGACGTTGAACAACACCGCTGATAGCAAACCAAGGACCGTAATCATCCCAATCCACTGGACAAACCGAACATTTTCGTTAGTAAGTGAATCCCATGGCTTTATGGACACAAGTATCCAACCATTGCGATCCAATTGATAGGAAGAAACAAGACTGTCTATACCTTCAAACTTTTCTCGCGAGCTGTTGTAGTTATTCGTGTGCTGCGGCAATGAATCGGTCTGTTCATTTATATTATGACCATCCATCTTTTTTTTGCTGTCTAGCATAATAAGGCCTGCTTTATTGACAATGAGGTATCTTGTTTCAGCTGCATTGGATTGCGGGTTTTGAAAGGTTTTGAGCATGCTCGATATTTCTTCCGTTTTGTACTGCGTAATCATTACGCCCAAATCATTAAATGACTCAATGTCCTTAACGACTCGAATTTGTGTAAATAGAGGTGGTTCAACACCTGTCAGCTCACGCTGTTCATAAGGTCCAATCCAAAGCGGACGTCCGCCAAGATTCATAACATCCTTATAGACAGAGTGCTGTTTGAGCATATCAAAGGAAATAGGCTTGAACGTCGTCGGATCGTTGCGGTAAGAGCGGAACATCGTCCCATCCTTCGCATACAGCACAACAAAGCTGACAGCAGGGTGTTGGAACAAAATCCGTTTCATTTCTTTCTCTGCTTGGTTAATTTGAATGAGTGTACCGGCATCATTGGAATTATACGAGCTGTATTTCAGTGTTTCCTGCACCTCTGTGCTCGTTAAATTACCATCGGATAGCTGATCAAGCTCTCGAAAGAAATAATGAATATTGCCTCCTACAGCCCTGAGCGAAATTTCGGTTTGCTCGCTATACTTTTTCTCCAGCAGCGTCTCAGAGTTAATAAATGAGAATATGCCGAGGCCAATCATCGGAATGACGATCAGAAATATGAATGCAAGCATCAATTTCGGTCTCAAGTTCATCTAGGAGGCTCCTTCTTTCTTATCCCTTCACACTGCCTGCAGTCATACCTTCAATGATTTGACGCTGCAAGAACACATACACAACCAGGACCGGAATAATGCTTATGATTACCGCAGCAGACAGCGATGCAAAGTTTGTGCGATAGCCATCATTAAAGGTTGCCATACCTGTTGGCAGTGTTTTGAGTGATTCAGATGTTATAAATAGTTGGGACAAAATATATTCGTTCCAGTTGCCAATGAAATTTAAAATAAATACAGTAACTAGTGCCGGCATCGAAATCGGAATAATAATTCTGAAGAACAGACCGCTTGCGCCTAGCCCGTCCATAATGCCAGCTTCCTCAAGCTCATTTGGAATCGAAAGCATAAATGCATAAATAATAAACACGGTTATCGGCAAAGCATATGTGGTGTATACCAAAATTAATGACCAATGTGTATCATATAATGGCTGTCCAAACAAATGGATCTTTTGAATTAAACGGTACAACGGGATAAACAATGCACCCGCTGGGACGATTAGGCCAAGTAAAATGAAATTATAAACAGCTTTATTCATCTTCGTGTATTTCATCCGCGCAATCGCAAATGAGGTCATCGCTGCAAAAAGGAGCGTCAATACACAAGCTGCAACGGTTACAATTGTACTATTCAGCGCATATTTACCAATATTAGCCGTTTCCCAAGCAGCGATATAGTTATCGAAGTTAAAGCTAGTTGGCAAAGACCATGTATTTACTGTTATTTCACGGTTTGTTTTGAATGATGACATGAATAACCATAACAGAGGGAAGAGCACTACTGCAACATACCCCATTAAAAATGTATGCATCCACCATTGTGTGCCTCGGGAACGTTCCATTAGTACTGCACCTCCTCGCTTTTTGTGATGCGCTGTAAAATACCCGTAAGAATCAAAATAATAATGAACATCGCAACACCGATCGCGCTGCCATATCCAAGTTCAAGAGAGCGGAAGCCAACTTTAAGCATATAAGTCGCCATAACTTCTGTGGATTGGAAAGGACCGCCGTTCGTCATGATTTGTACGATATCAAGCACCTTCATCGTTCCCGAAACAGAAAGAAGCAGCATTACAAATAGGATTGGTCTTACAAGCGGCAATGTGATCATCCATGTTTCTTGCCAGCCGGTTACGCCATCCAGCTTAGAAGCTTCGATAATTTCTTTCGGAATGTTTAGAATTGCTGCCAAACAAAGTACTATGAAGAAGCCGATATTTTGCCATGCATTCGCGATAAGAATCGAGAGCATTGCAAGCTTAGGATCAGACAACCATTCGCGCGCCCAGCTTTCTGGTGCAACAAGACGAATTAATTGATTGATCATTCCTGAATCATAGTTGTACAAAACACCGAACAAAATGGCTACAGTAGCCGTCGATATAACAACCGGCACAAATACGGCCGATTTGTAAAAGTCACGCATCCGTCTAACTTTACTAATAATGATCGAAATCAAGAAGACGAGCGGAATGTTCACGATTAGGGAAAACGCCATGAAATAAAAGTTGTTTAAAAGTGCTTTTCTAAAAACTTCATCCTGCCACAATCTCGTAAAGTTATCAAATCCGATAAACACCTTCTCAGTAATGCCATCCCAACGAAAGAAACCGTAAAAAAAAGATACGATAACGGGATAAACAAAAAACAAAGCATATAAAGCAAGCGTCGGAATAATGAACGCCACGTAAGTAATCGGATTTTTGAGCGCTCTGTTCATAATGTCCTCCTTTTGTCCTAGCGTTAAAAGAGGGTGCCCTCCAGGAAGGAAGCACACCCTCTTGCATAGCAGGATCGAATGTAATGTGTTGCGATTACTTAGCTGCGTTCGCTTTATCTTGCGATGCTTGAATTTTTGCAGCTACTTTTTCTGGTGTGCTTACTTTACCGATAAGCTCTTGAATACCAACGTTAATGTCAGCGCCTACTGCTGGTTGAACGATTGCATCATAAGCTTTCCATGAGCTGGAAGCGTTAGCCATAACCGTCAAGATTTCAGTTGTAAGCGGGTCAACACCAGATAGATCGCTTAGTTTCAAAGAAGGAAGCAATTTGTCTTCTACCAAAGTACGTTTTTGAACCTCTTCGGAATAGAAGTTAGCGATAAATTTCTTAACTGCTGCAATTTGATCTTCAGTTAGCGTAGCAGAGAAACCAAAGCCGTTTGAGTATGATGCGTTGATTGATGTTTGGTCGCCAGCGCCGCCTTCGATTGACGGGAAGCCGAAGTAACCGATTTGACCTTTAAGATCGCCAGCTTCGTCGCCTGAGAAGCGGTTAGCATCCCAAGTTCCTGTGAATACCATTGCAGCTTTACCAGAAAGCAATTGCGCGCCTTGATCAGCATAAGCAAGACCTAGAGCACCTTTAGTGAAGAAATCTTTGTTAACAAGCTCAGCATATGAAGTTAGACCTTTAACGAAGTTAGGATCAGTCCATTTTGCAGTACCAGCAACAACATCGCTGAATGCTTGGATACCAACGTTACGCTCCATAACTGTGTTCCAAAGCATACCGTTTACCCAGCCGTCTTTAGCAGCCAAACCAAGTGGTGTGTAGCCAGCTGTTTTGATTTTTTCGGAGATTTCAACCAATTGCGTCCAAGTTGTAGGAATTTCCAAGCCTAGCTCAGAGAAAATTTTCTTGTTGTAGAAAATCGCTTCGCTATAGCCGCCGAAAGGAAGGCCATAAACTTTGCCATCTACAGTGAACTCGTCCAAGCTTGCAAATTTGTCTGTAAGACCAAGTTCTGCAATGATTGGTGTCAAGTCAAGCATGCGGTTAGCTTTTACATAAAGGTTAAGGTCTGCTCCACCGAATACTTCAAAAATATCAGGAGGGTTGCCAGCAGCCATTTCAGCTTTCAGCTTTTGATCGCGGTTAACGATCTCGTCAATACCTTCAAGCTTGAAAGTAAGACCTTTATTTTCGTCTTGTGTTTTTGCAACAACATCTTCAAGAATTTTCAAACGAGTTTTGCTTGTTTCTTTAATTTGAGTGTGTCGAAGGGACAATGTTACGTCCTTTGCTGGTGCATCGGTTGCTGGAGCATCCGTTGCTGCATTCGTTGGGGCATTTGTTGCAGCGCCTTCATTTCCTTTACCAGCATTGTTACCGCCGCACGCCGATGCGACAATCATAAGGGAAAGCAGCGTAGTGGCAATTAGTGTAGATCTCTTTTTCATTGGGAAGACCTCCTCGTTTATGGTGTTGCTTGTTTGCCTCGCACATTTATTATAGTCCTGCAGAACCAATTCAAAGGAGGTCAAAAAAACGACGAGTTAGGGAGACAATTCTCTCATTTTTCAAAAGAGGGATAAAATCTTATAGCCCGTCGGGTTACTTTTCCCGACGGGCTATGTAAATTAATCTTACGTTTTAGTGACGCATATCCTTCGTTATCCCTCTAACAACCTCATAAAATCGCTGCCACTCTGGAATAGAACCTTGTATATGGTTATTTTCCACTATAATATTGTTTTCATTATGTGATATTTTATCTTCCCTATTCGTTATTTGAGCTTCAAGCTGCAATTTTTCTTGCTTAGCACGTAAACTGCCATCCGACAATTATATCCCTCATCCCTTTAGCCAGCCTTTTCGCAGTGCAAAAAGCTCCCTAAGATCCTCAGTAGACATTTCCGTAATCCACTGCTCCGATTGACCGACCACTTGATCGTTAAGCGACTGCTTTCGCTCAATCATCTCGTCGATCTTCTCTTCAAGCGTTCCGAGTGTAATAAACTTATGCACCTGAACCTTTTTCGTCTGGCCGATTCGGAATGCCCGGTCGGTCGCTTGGTTCTCAACGGCAGGATTCCACCACCGGTCAAAATGGAAAACATGGTTTGCAGCGGTCAGATTAAGACCCGTTCCCCCCGCTTTTAGTGAAAGGACAAATGCAGAGCACGGCTCCTCCGCATTTTGAAACTGCTCAATCATTTGATCCCGCTTCACCTTAGGCACGCCGCCATGCAAATAAGGAACCGGCAAACCTATTCGCTCCTCAAGCAGCTGCTTCAGTTGGTGCCCCATATCGATATATTGGGTAAAGATAAGGCAGCGTTCACCTTCGGCAGCTATTTCCTCGCACATTTCAAGCAGCCTTGCTACTTTATTCGAACGTTCTATTTCCCATAAAGCAGCGGTATCCTCATGATTAAGCAGGGAAGGATGATCACATAATTGTTTCAGCTTGGTTAAAGCTGCAAGAATGAGCCCTCTGCGCTGCATTGGACCTAGTTTATCCAAATTCTCAAGGAGGTCTGCGACTAAATTTTCATACATCGCGCCTTGTTCAGCTGTCAACGTCATATACAGCTTCGTTTCATTTTTATCCGGCAAAGACAGCTGAATCGAAGGGTCCTTCTTAATTCTTCGCAGCATGAATGGTTTTACCCAGCTTTGAAGGCCAGCAATAAGCTTCTCATCTCGTGTTTTCTCTATCGGTGTGACGATCTCCTTGCGGAACTCGGTCATATTGCCAAGATAACCCGGATTTATAAAATCATAAATCGACCAGAGCTCTGTCAATCGATTTTCCATCGGCGTTCCTGTCAGAGCCAGGCGATGATTCGAAGGCAGCCTCCTTATTGCTGTAGATTGTTTTGTATATACGTTTTTAATATTTTGCGCTTCATCGAGGCAAAGAGCATCCCAATCCACTAAACACAAATCATCTTCATCCAGCTGTGCCAAGGAGTAAGAAGTTATGACCAAATCTGCCCCTGAAACGGAATCGCGGAATGATTCGCCTTTCTCCCGTTTGTTGCCGTAATGCAGCATGACATTAAGCGAAGGTGCAAAACGCTCGAGCTCCTTCTCCCAGTTGCCTATTACTGAAGTTGGGCAAATAAGCAGCGAAGGCCCTCCCATTTGAAGTTTCTTCTCCTTAATATAGACAAGGTAAGCCATAAATTGAATCGTTTTTCCGAGTCCCATATCATCTGCAAGCACACCGCCAAGCCCGAATTTCCTAAGAAAAAGCAACCACGATACGCCTTCATGCTGGTATGGTCGAAGCTCTCCCAAAAACGTAGCTGGAATTTCCGCCTGCGGTATTTCCTTAATTTGCTGCAGCTGCGTGAGCCATGCCGTTAAATGGTCATTCAGCTCAACTTCCGTGTCCATAGACGAATCAAGCTCACCGCTGTCATCGAGCGGGATGCCGCCTCTTAAATGCATTTCCAGCACATCACGGAATGATAGTCCTTTGCGTTTACCCATCCGCTTCAGCCACTGTTTAATTTGCGTCACATCCTGTGGGTCCAAATGAACCCATTCGCCGCCGACATTGAAGAGACGACGGTTTTGCTCTGCCAACTGCAGAAATTCGGCATCGGTCAAATTCACATCACCAAGAGCCAGCTTCCAATCAAATTGTACGATTTGATCAAGTCCAAACATGGGCTGAGCCGCTGAGCCTACTGAAGATTTCATCTTTGCCTTCAAACGAAGCTTGCGATTACGAACCGCTTCCCACCAGCTAGGCAATAAGACCGGACAACCTGCCTCCAGCAGTTGAACGCTTGCATGCTCAAGAAACTTCCATGCTTCATTATCCGATAAGGTGTATCTTAGCTTGCCGTCGTTTTCCGCTTCTGTTAGATCAGGAAGAGCATTCATCCATTTCTGCTGCTCCTTAGCCAGCTTGCCATCTAGAAGCGGAAGCCATTCTTGCGGAATGATTTGTCCATCATCCGTATCCGCTTCCCAGCCATCCTGACTAATATTCTGGCGAATAGGCAGCCACGGTCCACCATCACGATTTTGCAGAGCGGGTCGAAGCCTCCAAATGGATGACTCCTGCGGCTCCACTAGCTGAAGCGCAATTCGGAATGGAAGGACATCCTTCCTAAGCCCAATGGCAATGAGCCAATCTTCCTCATCAACTGCTTTTCTCCTCAGCACCGCTTCTCCAGAAGCATTGCCTATTTCCCTCCAAGCCTGTGCAGCCTGTTCGTTTTCTTCAATCATTTGCTCAATTGCTCCGCTAATCCACTGTTCAATTCCTTTATCGCCGTTCTGATTAGCAGCTGCTACAATAGCACTCCATTGCTGGTTGCGCTCGGTATCCTGCTCAGGAATAGCCATTCTCCAGCTTCGCTTCTCTTCCGTCCAACGCTCCCAATCAGGCATATACCAACCATTAAGAAGCGCAATTCTTATGAACTCTGCCATTTGCATCAAGACCGTCAAACGCTCCGTCCACTCTACTTGAAGCAGGCGAACATGCTGAGGCGAGGATAAATAATCAATGGCAAGGAGCGGCGGAACCTTCAGCATCTTACGCTCACCTACACTGACTTCCTCGACATCCGCTCCATACCAAGATGCCTTGTGCCATGCGAACAATAAGGATCGCAGCTTGCCATCCGCAGAATCCTTTCGATCGACAGCGCTTAACCAAATGGACGTACCCTCTTCTTCATTCCAAAATCCGTCTATCGTCAACTTGCGCGCGCCAATGTAAGTTCTCATGTAACTATTTTCCCTTTCCACAGCTCTTCCTGAAATGCTCGCAATCGCTGATGCTTACTTACAAGTCCAGAAATATATTGATTCCATCTCACTTCATCTTTATCCGCTTTATATAACCGCTCCAGCTTCTTAAGCTGCTTAACCGCAATTCGGTAGCCTTGACGGTTCCGTGATTGGATGGACGATTCAACCGATTGATGATACATGGGCATTAGCGCGCGAGGCGCAAGCTTAGCAATTTCTCGAAGCGCATGAGCGCCGACATCCTCAGGGCTTGATCCAATCAGCATTTGTAAATCAGCCCATTCATCATAACGCTTCTGGTCGAGCCAATGGTCAGATAATTCTGAATAAGAATGGGGCAGCAATTGCTTCATATAATCGGTCCATATCGGCATTTCAGGCCGGTCAAGATCTGCTCTTCGGCATAATGTAACGAACGGTCCCACCGAACGGCCATTTTTCAATTTATTGATTCGCTCGAACAAGAAGCTCATCCACTGCTCTACAAGCTCCCATTTCCCTTCTTCCATCCGCTGTGCGGCGCAAGGATACATCACTTTCTGAGAGCGCTCAAAGCTTGTTAATGCAAAATGAGCAATTGCCTTCTCATCCTGTTTGTCAAAAAAATACATGATGCCAATCGCAGTATGCAAAAATGCCTTATTGACGTCTTCGACATCTTCATTCATCGACAGCTCAACCATCGAAGCTAACTCCCGCTCAAACCAGCTGCGGCTCTCTGAAAGCTTCTCGCATAAAACTAAATAGATATACTCCCAGTCAAAAAGCTGCTTTTCGGTACTCGATGCCCATACTTTCACTCGAGCGATTAATGCATCCGCCCAAGCTTCTTCCCGCAGCTCCATTGCTTCGGGAGTTAGCTCGGATACCAATGTATATAAATGCTCCACCCAAGGCTCTGCCATCCGGATGAACGACATTTCATGATAATATCTGCTGAACGAGTCCACCGTATTAATCGCTCGCTCTGCTTGCTCCAGCACAAAGATGATGGCTGTTGACCAATGCAAACGCTGCATCCTTTTTTCCCAATCCTTAGCAAGCCCCTTTAATGAGGACAATAATGGTTGAAGCGCATGGAGAGAGTGCCGGCATTTCCGCCATACGTCGCCATGTGTCGCTTCCATCCATTCCAGCCACTCCTCAGCTGAAGCTTGTTCACCGGGCTCGCGAGGCAAAGCAGGCGCTGCTTCGGGAGGTGGTGCAGCAGCCTGTGTATTTTTGAGCAGCGCACTCGCGGAAGACAACCCCAGCAAGCGAAAATAGGATCGCTCCGCCAGTGTATGTCCCCCCTCCTGCTGACTGCAATATTGAAAATAAACAGCAGCCATATGCTTGCAAAATCCTGTATAGGGACAAGTACATGAGCTATAACGCAGCTGACCAGCATCAAGGATGACCGCATAAAGATCCGATCCTTGCACGACCCCATAAAGATGATCATGGCTTCCCTCATTCGCGCTGTTCACTTTACCTTCCATGTAATAATGCCAGCCCCGCTTCATAATCGTTGTCTCAACATGGACGTTCAGTTGTTGCTCAATTAGCGCGTGCAGCTTTTCATTGAGGTGCATCATAGACATTCACCCGCTTCCTTTCCGTTCACTTGCATTCTTACTATTATACCAAGCCAATAAGGCTGGTGCCATCATTTGACGTTAAAAGCTGGATTACAATTGCAAATGAAATAAGCAGCAGCAAAAAAAAAAAAAAGCCTTACCGGCGAAGATCTCCGCTCGGCAAGGCGCAAAACAATATTATAATGGCATCTTCACAGTAAACGTTAATTTCCCAGCCGGCTCTGCAGCCACATAAACATCACCTTTATATTGCTTCGCAATCGTTTTTACAATCGATAAGCCTAAGCCTTGATGATCCTGCTGCTTAGTGGAATAACCCGCTTCAAATATAGGATTCGAAATGGCAAGCTCCGCATCGTCACAATTATTTGTTACCGTAAATTCCAGCATATCCGCCGTTTGTTTGCCGATAAGCGTAACATGGCGTCGATCCTCCGAGTATTTCAATACCTCATCAAAAGCATTATCGATCAAATTGCCAAGCATACGATTGACATCAAGCGTTCTAACGCCCATTTCCTGCATATTCAGTCCGGTAAAGGAGCAGCTAAATTGAATTTTGTTGCTTTCCGCTTGTGAAATTTTGGAACGAACCAAAGCTGCTATGGCCGGATTGCCAATATTGATAATATCGTTCATTAATCGAATATCACCGGTCAGCTCCTTCGTATAAGCAACGAGCTCATGCGATTTGTTAAGCTCTGCGAGAGAGTGAATGGTCTGGACATGATTCAAGAAATCATGCCTCTGCGCTCGAATAGACTGGAACATTTGATTAATCTCTTCCACATAGGTCTCCTGCGTGACGCGAACAACCTTGTCGCGAGAATGCCTGTAATATCTCATCGCAAATACAGCTATCAACAAACTGAAAAAGGTGACAATTAAAATGATAATGCCCAAATTCAGAAACTGAGAGTCCAGTTTATCCTGAATGACATGATAATCAGAGGTCATCATTAGCACATAGCTATTCATAGGCTGACCGTCACGATCGGTAATATTAATACCATCCTCATTAACAAATACCGGAATATACATTTTGAAAATCTCTTTTCCGCCGATATTCTCTCTTAACGTGACCGTCTTCTTAGAAAAGTAAGCTTTGCGGACTAAATTCGTATCCTGCTTTGATTTAATATTATACGTGCCATAAAAGATCGGTTCCTGCACTTTATGGCCTTGAACCTCGCCTTGCGGATTAATCGTATTTTTCCCATCAGGAAATGTCTCCGGATTAATAAAAGCAATTTCAAGCAATGAATCGCTGCTTTGAATTGAATTTTCAATCATGCGGTGAACACCTGTCGCATTCTCATACTTTTGTTGTCGCTCATAATCTACATAAGGATCAATAATATAGTTTGTAGCTCCGTCGTAGTAGTAACCCCATTTGTTAAGCTTATCCACATTTGTTGCAGATACCTCATAAGGTCCGCTCCAGAAGTTCGGAAGTGATTGTCCAAGCCAGTTTACCGATGCATTTTTGTTTTCGAATAGCTGGTTAAACACCTCGTACCATGGCTTCCATTCTTTTGTACTAATATTGGTTTGCTTAGCATTGGATGATTTGTATAAAACAATGTCATCAGGCAATTTTTTGAGAAGGGTAATGTGGCTTAGGTCCAGCTTATCGCGCAGCTCCATGAGCTGCTCCGTCGTTACTTTCTCAATATCGGGATCAAGCGCATATTGAATTGCAATCGAGGCGGCGCGAAGTTCACGTCCAATCTGGTTTTGAAACTGTTCCGAGCCTTCGCGGGATTGCTCGAGCGAAATCTCCAGCCGCTTGGCATGTGTTAGAAGCTCTTMATTAAAGGAATCTTCCAGCGTTTTTTTTGTGAGAAAATAATAAGCCGTATTATTTAATAAAAMTAAAACGACGATAATACTAATCGCCACAAGCCAAATGTTGCGTTGCATCTCAAGCATCTTGCCCTTCTATTTATTATAGCTTCCATTATGGATCATCCTAAACTAAACGACAATATGACAATCACTAACAAATGATTACAAATACATGAATATCAACCAAAGCGCTAGTATTTCGTTCTAGATTAAACCGTCCATTTTTTGAAAAACAATCGAACAGCCCACTTGCGCTCCTGCCGCTTTTTGTAACGAGGAAGCATACGATAAATTCGAAGTCCTTCTTCAATGGCATTTTTAGCTTCAGCCGTATTGCCTAATTTCTTATATATCATAGTAAGTTGATCATATGCCTCGCAAGATGAGGAGTTTATCGATTGAAAGGATTGGATATGCTTAAGCGCTTGCTCTGTTTGGCCATTCGAGAAATGAGCCGCTAGATTCAAGTATGGTGCACCGTATTTGACGCGTGGATTAAGCTCCAGCCCCCGAAGTATGCTTGCTACCCCATTTTCCTCATCACCGGTATATAAATAACTAGTCCCTAAGTCATCCCAAAATTCAGCTGATTCATCAAGCATTGGCTGCAGCGGGACAAGCCATGTCAAAGCCTCTTTATACTTCTTTCTCTCAATTAAAAGACGAGCCAACTCATGCTTGGAGGACACATCATTTGGCGACCGATCAATTTGCTGTTTCAGTTTTTTTATTCTTGATATTCTTTTTAGTGGTTTAAATATGCTTGGCATTAACCCGACAAACCGACGATCAAGCACATACAGCAGGAGAAGCATGACAAGAATGGCTATAAACGGATTGCCAAACAACCAAAATAAAAATATTAAAAGACTAAATTTTAACATATGATCCTCCTGCACGCTTTGTAATTAAACATTCAATTCGTAAGCAAATCCATCATTTATTGTACAAATATGGTTCTATCATACCATAATCTTCACATTTTTCGAGCAAAAATAGCATTTCATTACTATATCTAATGTATGAATAATAAAAACTTGTATGACTTAAACTACACGCTAGAAATATCAATTGCATTAAATTGGAGGATGAAAACATCATGGCGACGAATGAGACACCAGATTCGACATTAACTGATCGGCAAGGTCACCCGATCTCAGACAATCAAAATATTCGTACCGTTGGCAATCGTGGTCCGTCGACACTGGAGAACTATCATTTCATCGAGAAAATATCTCATTTTGACAGAGAACGTATTCCAGAACGTGTTGTGCACGGCCGCGGCGCAGGTGCGCACGGTTATTTCGAGGCTTACGGCAAGCTTGGCGAAGAGCCGATTGCAAAATATACGAGAGCCAAGCTATTTCAAGAGCCGGGCAAGCGTACGCCCGTATTCGTTCGTTTTTCCAGCGTTATTCACGGAGGCCATTCACCAGAAACGCTGCGCGATCCGCGCGGGTTCGCTACCAAGTTTTATACTGAAGATGGCAACTGGGATCTTGTCGGCAACAATCTGAAAATATTTTTCATACGGGATGCGATGAAATTTCCTGACATGGTTCATGCATTCAAGCCCGACCCAGTCACCAATGTACAAAGTATGGAACGTTTTTTTGATTTTGTATCTCAATCGCCGGAAGCTACCCATATGATTACCTTTTTGTTCTCGCCTTGGGGAATACCCGCAAACTATAGGCAAATGCAGGGCTCCGGCGTCAATACATACAAATGGATTAATGCAGAAGGCGAAGGCGTACTCGTCAAATACCATTGGGAGCCGCTTCAAGGCATTCGCAACCTAAAACAAAGCGAAGCAGAGCAAATTCAAGGGAAAAATTTCAATCACGGAACCCAAGATTTATATGAAGCCATCGAACGTGGTGAATATCCAGCTTGGGAATTACAAGTGCAGTGGATGAGCGATGACGAGCATGAAGAGCTTGATTTTGACCCGCTGGACGACACAAAGCTTTGGGACCCTGAATTATTCCCGATGCTGCCCGTTGGGAAGATGGTCTTAAACAAAAACCCGGAAAACTACTTTGCAGAAGTCGAGCAAGCGGCTTTTGGCACAGGCGTACTCGTTGATGGTCTAGATTTCTCTGACGATAAGATGCTGCAGGGCCGGACGTTTTCCTATTCCGATACTCAGCGCCACCGCGTCGGCTCTAACTACCTTCAATTGCCGATCAACGCACCGAAGAAACGTGTTGCGACCAATCAGCGTGACGGGCAAATGGCTTTCTATATCGATATTGCACCCGGCCAAAATCCGCATGTCAATTATGAGCCGTCTACAATGGGCGGATTAACGGAAGCTCCAAAGTCGGGTGAGCCTCATGAGCCCTCCTATTCCGCAAAACTTATAAAACAGCCTATCGATCGCCAAAACAATTTCAAACAAGCTGGGGAGACCTATCGTAAATTCGAGGACTGGGAGAAGGATGAGCTCATCGAAAATTTGGTAGATGCACTCAGCACATGCAGCACAGTTATTCGTGATCAAATGATTCAACATTTCACAGAAGCGGATCCCGAATATGGCAAACGTGTGAAGGAAGGACTACACACAACCGATAAGCTCGGCAACAGCTCAAAACACGTTGGAACAACGCCAGCAAAAGAAGGAATGGAGCTTTCTGAGGAGCTCGGACACTCCACTGACGGTTATTGAAAATGATGAAAGTGATATTTTTCAAGTGAATACCCTCTTGACGAAAGCGTTTTACATTCTTATGATGTTAATATTCAAATGAATGGTGTTCAACATCATTTTATCGATTAAAACGATCAATCATATGAAATTGGCGTGTTACTCACTAAAAGAGGCATGAGCCAAGAACTGATTACCTTCTAATTTCCTTTTAGAACGGTTTTCTTTTCTTGGCTCTTTTTTTTGCCAGATGGGCACCTTAATGACAAAGGAGGGATTTCAAGTATGGCTCGCGCCTTTCGGGTTGAACGCGTAATCGGCAACAATGTGTTATTAACAATTGATGTTCAAACAGAGAAAGAATACGTCATTTTTGGCAAAGGATTAGGGTTCAGTCTTAAAGCCGGACAAATCATTGATCGAACCGATAACCGCATAGAAAAACGATTTCGTTTGGATGATTCCGAACAAATGAAGAAATATCACACGTATCTTGAAGAAATCGATCCAACCATCATTGATATGACAGAGCGAATAGCCGATTACATCAAGCAGAAAACGGGTGTCGAAGTAAACCCGAAACTATATTTCACACTGCCGAGCCACATCCAATTTGCTCTTTATCGGCTTTACAATGGCATGGATATTGTAAATCCCTTTCTAAACGAGACGAAACAGAGCTTTCCTTTAGAGTTCGAAATTGCCGCCARATTGGCTGAGTGGATAAGTGAGCAATTCCACGTCGGCATCCCGGAAGAAGAAATAGGGTTTTTATCGTTTCATGTTTATTCTGGAATTCACAATGTACCGGTAGGGCAACTTATTAAACAAGCAGACCAACACTAGGAGGATATTATTATGCTATCTAAACTTTTTGGAAAGTCAAAACAAAAAATAATTGAAGTATCAGCACCCTTGTCAGGAAAGGTCGTACCGTTAACTGCTGTTCCTGATGAAGCTTTCGCAGGCAAACATATGGGTGACGGACTTGCGATTGAGCCGTCTGAAGGGACAATCGTCGCTCCTTTCGATGGTACTGTATCTCATCTTATTCATACCAATCATGCCATTATTATTGAGCATGCATCAGGCCTGCAGCTTCTCATTCACATCGGTATCAATACTGTAGCACTAAATGGCGATGGTTTTGAGGCTCATGTAGCTTCAGGTGACACCTTTCAAGCCGGTGATGCACTTATAACATTTGATCGCGCTAAAATCGAAGCCGCAGGTTATCCATCCATCACACCTATCGTTGTCGCAAACGAGGATGATGTGAAGCAATTGGAACACTTGCTTACCAGCGGTTCTGTTACAGCTGGCAAGGAGCTTCTGCTTAAGGCAACTATGAACGGCTAAAGAAGCACCCCTACACTTGGATAAGAAAAGAGGACGAATAACTATGCTAGCCTTCCTACAAAAAATAGGTAAAGCATTAATGCTTCCAGTCGCCGCTCTTCCAGCGGCTTCCATCCTGCTTCGTTTCGGTAATATTGACTATGTGAAAGACTTTCACATGGGCAGCGCAGGAGAGTTTATTAATCAATACATCGCACCGTTTCTTGCTGCTGGCGGCGCCGCAATTTTCGATAACTTACCGCTCATATTTGCCGTCGGTGTTGCCATCGGACTTGCTGGTGATGCAGTTGCCGCACTGGCTGCCGTTATCGCTTACCAAGTGCTTGTAACCGTTCAAATTAAAGTGCCGCTCGTCTTTACCAACATTGTTGGAAAAGATGTTGAACTCAACATGGGCGTCCTTGGCGGTATTATTGCTGGTTTGATATCAGCGTACTTATATAAAAGATTCCATACGATCAAGCTGCCCGACTGGCTTGGCTTCTTCAGCGGCAAACGATTTGTCCCTATCATAACCTCGCTCGTTATGGTTATCGTTGCTCTCTTGCTCGGTCTTGTTTGGGGTCCTGTTCAAATAGCGCTGGATACTTTTGGCCGCTGGGTCGTTGGTTTTGGCGGAATCGGCTCCTTCGTTTTTCTTACAGCAAACCGACTGCTTATTCCTACCGGCTTGCATCATGTTATTAATTCCATCGCTTGGTTCCAAATCGGTGACTATACAGATGCAACAGGAAAAGTAGTGCACGGTGACTTGTATCGCTTTTTCGCTGGAGACAAAACAGCGGGCATGTTTATGACTGGCTTCTTCCCGATTATGATGTTTGCACTGCCAGCAGGCGCGCTTGCAATTATCCACACAGCTCGCAAAGAGAAGCGCAAACTCGTTGCTTCCATATTTATTGGTACGGCATTCGCTTCATTCCTGACAGGGATCACAGAACCGCTTGAATTTGCTTTTATGTTCGCAGCACCGTTTCTATTTGTCATTCATGCCATCTTAACGGGGTTATCCGGCTTCATCCTCTACCAGCTGGAGGTTAGGCATGGGTTTGGCTTCTCAGCAGGCTTTATCGATTATGCGATCAATTATCAGCTCGCGACGAATCCGCTGCTCATTATTCCGGTGGGCCTTGCCTTTGCCGTCGTGTATTATTTCTTATTTCGATTTATCATCGTCAAATTCAATATTAAGACGCCAGGTCGCGAAGATGAGACAGCCGAGGACAAAGCCGATAACAAAGAAAAGACTGCAGCCGCATCTGGCAGTAAAGCAGAAAATGTGCTGCATGCGCTCGGCGGATCTTCAAATATCGTCGGTCTAGATGCTTGTATTACACGTCTTCGCTTAGTCGTAAAGGATGAATCGATTGTCAATGATACACAGCTCAAGGGCATGGGCGCAGCAGGCATTATCCGTTTAGGCAAGGGCGCAGTGCAAGTTATATTCGGCACGCAGTCCGAGCAATTGAAAGACGAAATTAAAAAAATAATGTAACAACAAACATATTAGGAGTGAAAAACGATGAAAAACAGCTTTGTTATACAAAATCCATTTGGCATACATGCAAGACCAGCACGCAAGATCGTTGAAGCAGCAAAGGCATTCACAGGAACAGTTACAC